>JAPLSK010000239.1 GCA_026398675.1 bacterium
TGGCCCCGATGAAGGCCCCGGAGTTCGGCGCGGTCTGCGTCGCCGAAGCGGTCAAGCGGGCGGGAATCAAGCCCTCGGACGTGGAAGAGGTCATCATGGGCAACGTCGTCTCGGCGGGCATAGGCCAGGCCCCGGCACGGCAGGCGGCGGTCAAGGGCGGCATCCCGCCCGAGGTGGGCGCCACCACCATCAACAAGGTCTGCGGCTCGGGGCTCAAGGCCGTCATCCTGGCGGCCCAGGTCATCAAGTCCGGCGACGCCGACTGCATCCTGGCCGGCGGGCTAGAGTCCATGTCCAACGTGCCCCACTACTTCTTCAAGGGCCGCTTCGGCCAAAAGTTCGGCAACATGGACCTGGTGGACGGCATGATCCACGACGGCCTCTGGTGCGCCTTCGAGGACCAGCACATGGGGACCATCGGCGACTGGACCGCCCAGAAGTCGGGCATTAGCCGGGAGGAGCAGGACAAGTGGTCCGCGGGGAGTCACGCGAAAGCCGTGGCGGCGATCAAGGGCGGCAAGTTCAAGGCCGAGATAGTCCCCGTCGCGATTCCCCAGCGCAAAGGCGATCCCATCATCTTCGACACCGACGAGGGGCCCCGCGAGGACACCAACGTGGAATCGCTGGCCAAGCTGCGCCCCGCCTTCTCCAAGGACGGCACCATCACCGCCGGGAACGCGCCGGGCCTGAACGACGGCGCCTCGGCCATGATCGTCCTCTCCGCCGAGGCGGCCAAGAAGCTGGGCGTGAAGCCCCAGGTCCGCATCACCGGCTACGCCACCGGCGGCACCTCGCCCAAGGAGCTCTTCTACGCCCCCATCGTGGCGGTGAAGAAGCTGATGAAGCAGGCCGGTACCAAAATCGGCGACTACGACCTCATCGAGGTCAACGAGGCCTTCAGCGCCCAGGTGCTGGCCGACGGCAAGGAGCTCGGTTGGGACTGGAACCGGGTCAACGTCAACGGCGGCTCGGTGGCGCTGGGGCACCCCATCGGGGCCAGCGGCGCCCGCGTCCTGACCACCCTCATCTACGCCATGTTTGACCGCGGCGCCAAGACCGGCCTGGCCACCCTGTGCCTGGGCGGCGGCAACGCCGTGGCCCTGAGCGTCGAGCGCATTTAAACAAGGGGCTTAAGCCCCTTGCCTAGCCCTTTGCCCAACGAAAAGCGCCCCCCGGGGCGCTTTTTTTAGTTCCGGGAAATTTCACGCGCCGCCCAGGGCCAGAAGCGCCGCGCCGTAGGCCCCGTTTAGCTGCGGCTCGGGAATGACCGCGACCTCCACCCCGAGGAACTCGCCCAGCGAGGCCGCCACGGCCGGGTTGAAGGCCACGCCGCCGGAGAGGTAGACCTCCCCGCGCAGGCCGACCTTCTTCGCCATGCCGCCCACCCGCTCGGCCACGCCACGGTGCAGGCCCCGGGCTATCTCCCCCCGCGGCGTTCCCCGGGCCAGGAGGCTCACCACCTCGCTCTCGGCGAAGACGGTGCACATGCTTGATATCTTGACCCCCTTCTCCGCCTCGATCGCCAGGGCCGCCAGGTGGGCCAGGTCGGTCTCCAGCGCCCGGGCCATGACCTCCAGGAAGCGGCCCGTCCCGGCGGCGCAGCGGTCGTTCATCAGGAAGCGCTCCACCTTGCCGGACCCGGTGACGGAAATCGCCTTGGTGTCCTGGCCGCCGATGTCTATGAGGGTGAAGGCTTCTCCGATGCGCGCGAAGGCCCCCCGCGCGTGGCAGGTTATCTCGGTCACCCGGGAGTCGGCGAAGGGCACGAGCTCCCGGCCGTATCCCGTGGCGACGACGGACCGCAGGTTATCCCTTACAGCACCGGCCTCCGCCAACGCCCGGTCGAGAACCGAAGCCGCGGTCCCAGCGCCGGAGACCCCCGTCGGGGCGAGGGCGCGGCCCAGTATCACCCCGTCGCCGTCCACGACCACGGCCTTCGTCGTTGTGGAACCGACATCTATCCCAGCGTAACAATCCATTCAAAAACCGAGGTGAAGGGGAGGGAAAAACCCTCCCCGTTTCAAGTTTAAAGCGACTCCACGAAGGCGCCGATCCGTGTCTGGAGCTGCCCGAAGTCGCCCATGCCGTAATCCGAATCCAGGTTCAGCACCGGGATGCCTTCCTTCTTCAGCCGGTTCTCCACGTGGCGGGACTCCACCAGGTACGGGGTGCAGAAGCTCAGGGTGTAGTTGACGACCCCCTTGGCCCCGGACTTCCTGCAGAGGTCCACGATGTCGTCCATCCGCTCGGTGTTGGGGGTGAAGCAGGCGCAGTGGATGTCGAAGTGGCGCCGGGCGACGGCGTCCAGGAGGCCGTTCAGGTCGCCGGGCGATTCGTCCACCGTCCCGGAGAAGTACCGGGAGCCGACGCAGCTTTCCTCGGCCACCACGGGCCAACCGGCCGTCTCGATGACGTGGTGCAGCTTCCAATTGGGGATGGCGAAGGGGGTACCCGAGATCATCAGCCGGACGGCGTCCTTGGGGAATACGCCGACGCCGTTCTCGACGCGCCTCTCGCACTCCTCCACCAGCTTCTCGACCGAGGCGGTGAAGCGGACGGGGTCGTCGTAGAAGGCGATTTGATTGACGAGGAGGGCGTCTTTGCCGCTGATGGGGGTGGGATTTTTCCAGCGCAGAGCATTGAGGCGTTGCAGGGCCCGGCGCTTGGCGTTGTGGAGCTTGATGTTCTCTTTCAGCTTTTCGTGAGTGAGCCGGTTGCCGGTGAGCTTCTGGGCCTCGATCACGAACTTGTCCAGCTCGGCCCGCCAGAGCTTTCGCGTGTCGTCGTTCTTGCGGTGGGGGACCTCCATGACGTAAACCGGGTGCATCCCGCCGAGAAGCTCGTAGGCCTTGGTCTTGCCGTCGCAGGTGGTCTCGCCCACGACCAGGTCGGTGGCCTCGAAGTAAGGGCAGATGCGGCCCCGCTTGAACCCGTAGAAGGACTTGATCAGGGGGCAGAGGTTGCGGGGGAGGTCCAACTCGGCGTCGGCCTCCGAGAAATCGGTCCCCGCGCAGAGGCCCACCGAGATGCCGCCCAGGGCGGTGATTATCTCGTCGGGCACGTAGAGGCAGAAGGTGCCGAAAACCTTGCCGCCCTTTTTCTTGTGGTCCAGGAGTTCCTTGATGCGCAGGCCGTGGATTTCGCTTATCACGAAATCAAAATACCCCATCCCTTCGGGCCGGTTCGGCTGCTCGAGGTAGATGGGGGGGTATACTTCGTTCAACAGGGCCAGGAGCCGGTCGTGCTTCTCCAGGTCGAGACCCAGGCCAGCCCACATCGGGCGGTAATCGTCGGACATAGTCCTCTCCTTGGTCGGTGGATTACTCGGGGAGGTTCGACGCCCCGGGACCGGAGAGGACTTTGCAGCCACAGGGAACCACCTAGGTTGGTGGTTCGGTAACCGCCCCATCTCCGGCATTCAACAGTGCTTTTCTGCGGACCCTAACCGGGCCGCGGGGTGCGCCGAAACTGCGCCCAAAGGGGAATCAGGTTCTGGCGTACTTGTAATCGCGGCCTCAGGTATGCCCTAATCGCCGGAGACGGAGCATGATCACCTCCTTTCACTCGACTGGATGTGACGGGGAGATTAACGCACGGCCGGCGGCGGGATGTCAACCGGCCCTCGGAAGGGGATTCCCCCACCTGTGCGTGGCTCTCCCCGGAGGTGAGATTGCGTTTGATAAGCGGAGCGGGGAGGTCATACCGGCCTCCGCCGAATCTCCGGATTCACGGCTGATCCGGGGAATGGTACGGTTATTGCTTTTGGTGTATTAAACGGGAACCGGCGAAACGAAGTAACGCCCCTGACGAAACGAGCGAACCGAGTAATGCCCAGCAAAAAGAAGTAACGCCCCTGGCGAAATGGGCGGACCCGTGTCATCCGAAGTGCAAAAACCAGGTGAGGAAGTCAACCTGCAACCCTGACGTGGATTTACCAGGCCGGGAGGAGGCTCGATGGAAGAGACCTACAGTGCATTTAACCAGGCACAGCGCGAGTTCGAGAAAGTCGCGGAGATGATGAAGCTGGACCCGAGCTACCGGGAGGTGCTCCGGGAGCCGGCCCGCTCGCTCTTGGTCAACGTCCCCGTCCGCATGGACTCGGGCAGGATAAAAACCTTCCCCGGCTACCGGGTGCAGCACAACACCGCCTGCGGCCCGGCCAAGGGCGGGGTGCGCTTCTCGACCGACGTGACCCTGGACGAGGTCAAGGCCCTGGCCATGTGGATGACCTGGAAGTGCTCCCTGGCCGGCATCCCCTTCGGAGGCGCCAAGGGCGGCATCCACGTGGACGTGCACGACCTCTCCGAGGGAGAGCTGGAGCGCCTGTCCCGCCGTTATTTTTCCGAAATCCAGTCCATCGTGGGGCCGGAGAAGGACATCCCGGCGCCGGACATGAACACCGACGCGCGCATCATGGCCTGGTTCATGGACACCTACTCCATGAATACCGGCAACACCACCCTGGGCGTAGTCACCGGCAAGCCGCTGGAGCTGGGCGGATCCCTGGGTCGCGACGCCGCCACCGGCCGGGGCGTTGAAATCAGCACCGTCAACATCCTCAAGAAGAAGGGCATGGATCCCAAGAAGGCCAAGGTGGTCATCCAGGGCTTCGGCAACGTGGGCGCCTGGGCCGCCAAGCTGCTCCACGACGACGGGTGCAAAATCATCGGCCTCTCAGACGTCTACGGGGCGGTCTACAACCCCAAGGGGCTCAACCCCTACGACGCCGTCGAGCGCGCCATGAAGCCCGAGGACAGCGTGAGCAAGCTCCTCCCCGGCGACAAAATCACCAACGACGAGCTCCTCGCGCTGGAGTGCGACGTGCTGGCCCCCTGCGCCCTGCAGAACCAGCTCACCGGGAAAAACGCCGCCAAGGTCCGGGCGAAGATCATCGTCGAGGGCGCCAACGGCCCCACCACCCCGGAGGCGGACCAGGACTTCTTCGAGCGGAGAATCCTGGTGGCGCCCGACTTCCTGGCCAACGCCGGCGGCGTCATCGTCAGCTATTTCGAGTGGGTCCAGGGGCTGGCCTTCTTCTTCTGGACCGAGAGGGAGGTCAACAACAAGCTGGCCACCCTGATGAACCAGAACATAGACAAGGTCTACGCCCTGGCCGAGGAGAAGAATATCTCGATGCGCGACGCGGCGTACGTCTTCGCCATCAAGCGCGTGGCCGACGCCGTTCGCCTGCGCGGCATCTACCCGTAACCCTCGCCGGAAAGCGATGCCTAAACGAAGCCCCTCCAGCGAGGGGCTTTTTTCTTGGCGTCACTTCCTGAAGCCTCTATCACTGGACGACAAAGGCGAGAGGGGCTAGAATATCCCCATCCGCACCGCCTTCCGCTAATGGATACACATTACCGGCGGGGATAAAAAAAGGGGCGTTTTTACCGCCCCTAGATTGGCCGCGCTCAATCCCTTCAAAGAAAAACTTAAGCCAAGCCTCGCTACTCGTACTCCTCGCAGTGCCAGACGCCGCCCTCGGCCTTGGGGAAGGTGCAGGCGGCGGCCTTGTCGCACAGCCGGCAGAGCCCCTTCAGGTTGTTCACGGTGACCTTCTTGGTAGCAGTCTGCGGCTTAGCCGTCTCGACCTTCTGTTCGCCGTCGAACTCGTCGCAGAAGCGGACCGGACGCCCGGCCTGGCGCGGGAAGGTGCAGGTGGCGGACAGCTTGCACGTCCTGCACAGGCCGAGAGGCGTGTGAACCTTCTTCTCCACCGGAACCGCAGTCTTTTTCTTTTCCACCGTCAGGACTGTCGCCGTAGCCATGGTTTCTCCTTGTAAGTTGTTGGACGATCCGGACCGATCCGCTGCGGCGGCGTCGGAGCCTTCCAATTCTTCCTCCTCCCCGTCATACAGACGGGCGAGGACATCCGTTTTGCCCAAAAGAACGTTCGTGAGCCTTTCCGCGATGACATCCCGGCGCTCCAGCCCCTCGAACTCCTCGCACTCGAGAAGCGGCCGGCCCGGCTGGCGCGGGAAGGTGCAGCGCGGCTCGCGCTTGCAGGTCCCACATAGCCCGGGGATTCTTTTCTTCTTCGCCGGCGCCTTGGGGGCCGGTTTGACGAACGCCTTTTTCTTCAGTTTTTCCGGGGAGCTTATTTTGCCGGCCATGACGCCTCCTTCTTTCCGCACCGTTTACTCCGTCCCTTCAGGGGATTTATAAGGCAAGAGGTATGCCAGATGGAGGGCTCGACCCGGAAGAAATGTTTCAGCCGTTTATGTCCTTTTATATCAACGAAATATTCTTATTCAACCGGCGCAGAGGGTAAAAAAACGCCCTAGCGGTCGGCGTTCTCGAATCGGCTTACCCCGGGCGGACCGGGGAATCTCGCACCACCGGGGAGAAATTCCCCGGTCAAGCTACCTCGTCATCCACCTTCCCGCCCCGACTCAGCTTTTCGCGGAGCGTTTTCCGGTCAATGTCCAGAATCTTGGCCGCCTGGGTCTTGTTCTGACCCACCTCCTCCAGCACGTTCTTGATGTACTCGGCCTCGACCTCCGCCAGGGTGCGGTTCAGGCGCCCTCCGGACGGGACGCTGTAGCGCATGTGGGAGGGCAGGTCGCTCACATCCAGCGTCTCACTCTCGACCATGACCATCAGGCGCTGGACCAGGTTCTCCAGCTCACGCACGTTGCCCGGCCAGCTGTAGCTGACTAAAACCCGCAGCGCGTCGTCGCTGAAATCCGCCAGGGGCCGATCTAGCTCCAGGGCGTACTTGCCGATGAAGTGCCGCGCCAGGAGCAACACGTCCTCCCCGCGTTCGCGCAGCGGCGGGAGGTCTATGTTGATCACGTTCAGCCGGTAGTAGAG
>JAPLSK010000240.1 GCA_026398675.1 bacterium
GCGGGCATTTGACATGCCGATCCTCGGACTCTCTGTTTGCCACCATGCCTCCGGTTCATGTGACATGATAGCATCCTCGTAAGCCCTTTATCTAGCTTTGTAGATGAGACTAAGGATGGTCCAGGAACACTAAGTTATCCCTTAAAATCCCCGCCCTACATTTGGGCGCATGACGTTGGATGAACGGGCGGGTCAAGAGACCCGCCCCTACGTCATCGCAACCCAGGGTGAGGGGCGCCGCTATCCCCTCTCCCTTCCAGGGAGAGGCTCGCCTACGGGTTAGGGTGAGGGTCGGGGCCGGGAGCGTGCAAGCGGCGGCCCGCGGAGGACTCGTCCTACGGGGCCGCCCTACGTCATCGCAATCGCCGGGCCACGGGTTTCCCTCTCCCAGTGGGAGAGGGATTAAGGGTGAGGGCTGCCTTTGAAAAATGCGGCGGGGATAGGAACCGAGCGAAGCGAGCTACGCCTCCAGCGAATCCCCGCCCTACATGTTAGCGGCCGGGGTGAGGGTGCCGTCGGCATTCAGCCTGGCCCGACGCGGCTCGTTTTCCGCCAAATAATCCGCCGCCGACCGTCCGCCGAAGGCCTTGAAAAACGCCCGCAGCCTTTTCTCCATCCGCCCCCGCCCCAGTCCCTGGTGCAGGCGCATGAGCGGGGGCACGTCCCACTCCAGTCCGGCGAACTCGCCGGGGTCCAGCTCGTAGGGATGGCAGTAAAGGACGAATGGAGCCCGGCGCAGAGACCTCCGCGCCAGACCGCGAAAAATCATCCCCGGCAAGAGGCGCATGTAACCCCCGCCCCCGCAGGGCCAGCTCCGCCCCAGGCCCCGGTAAACCCCGAGGGGCAGCTCGACGATCTCCCCGCCGCCCGGCAGCTCCAACGAGAGCGGCTCCGGCGGCCAGTCGGAAATCCCGTACCGGCGGTGCGCGATGGGGAAGATGCTCGAGTCGTAGCGGTAGCCCGCCTCGGCGAGGGCGTCCAGCGCCCAGAGTGTGGGGCGCATCACGGAAAAATCCGGGGCGCGGTAGCCCAGCACCGGGCGGCCGGTCAACTCCTCCAGCCGCGCCTTGGAGCGGGTCACGTCGGCGGTGAAATCCGACCGCGACCCGAGGAAAATCTCCCGGTGGGCGTGGCCGTGGCCGGCTATCTCGTGGCCGCGACGGCTCATCTCCACCACCAGGTCCGGGTGGGCCTCGGCCGCCAGGCCCAGGACGAAAAACGTCGCCCGGACCCCGCACTCGTCGAGGAGGTCCAGGAGGCGGCGGGTGTTGACCGCCACCCGTCCGGTGACGGGCAGGTCATGGGACAGGGTGGACTGGGGCCAGTCCTCGATGTCCACGGTGACGACGGGGGGGCCGTGGCGGGTCATGGGCGGACGAGGGCGTGGAAATCCAGGCCGGCGCCCGGTATCTTCCACAAGTCGAGGTCGCCGAAGCCGGCCCGGTCGAAGAGCCGGCGGACGGTGTCCTCGGTGTAGAAATAAACGGGACAACGGCGCAGGCGGTACCGCAGGCGTCGAAGGGGGGTTCTTAGCCAGTGCCGGCTGGGGAAGGAGACCGCCGCCGAGACGCGGACCAGCGGCCGGAGCGCACCGAGGAAGGCCTCCGCGTCGGCCACGTAGTCCATGACGCCCATGACGACGGCGTGGTCGTGGGGCGTGAGCCCGACGCCGGGGAAGGCGCTCTCGATCAAATGGAATCGGCCGTCGAAGCCGCCCGTGCGCAGGCGTTCTTCCGCCATCTCAAGCATGGCCGGGGCCGGGTCCACCCCGGTCACGGACGCCGACCCCCGCCGGAGCGCCTCCACGAGGTAGGGTCCCGAGCCGCAGCCGATGTCCAGCACCGTCCGCACGGAGAGGTCTCCAAAGCCCTCGAAGGTCCGGGCGAAGCGGATGACCATGTCCCGGCGGAAGCGCCGGTCCATCCAGCGCGTCAGCCGCGCGCGGCGCCCCGTGTAGAAACCGTCGAAGTCGCGGGCGAAGGAGTCGAAGAACCGCGCGGCGTCGTCAGGGTCACCCACGCTGCGGCTCCTAACTCCCACCGCCGGGGGAAAGCATGTCCCGGTCCGGGGGCTCGGGGGCTTTCTCGCCGCCGGTGATGGTGGCGGTAACTTTCACCGGCTCGCGCTTGGAGTCGTCGTACCCCACGCGGCCGTACACCAGGCTCACCGCGATTCCGCCCACGATGCAGACCCCGAGGCCGCCGAAGGCCCACAGGCCGGTGAGTCCCTGGAACTCGAAGGCGAGGTAGTTGTTCATGGCGGTGGGGAGGCCGCCCAGGAGCCAGACGGCGGCGCCGAAGACGATGCCCTTCAGGAAGCCCACGCCCCAGACGCGCTCCTCGATGGCGGCGTAGAAGAGGCCCCAGACGACGCCGATGAGCACACCCGCGCCGATGCGGGCCAGGAAGTAGGTGAAGTCGATGTTCTTCATGGCGACCTCGGTCCCCACCGCCGCGCCCTTCGAGAGGACGTCCAACAGGATGTAGGCCAGGGCCATGACCGCCCCGGCGATGATCCCGGCCAGGGCGCCGCGCTTGTATCTGGCTCCGCTCTTCTTCGGACTCATGGAACCTCCCGTGCCTTGAAAGCCCGGTCAAGTATAATAAACCCGGCCCGGCCCGGCAAGCGGTGGCCGGTCGTCGCTGGTTGTGATGGCGTAGAGGCGGGTCTCCAAGCTCGCCCGTTGGGTCATTCACCGTCATGTGCCCAGACGTAGGGCGGGGTTTCCTAACCCCGCCGTGTTATAAACCAATGTAATTATATGGGTATTCATCCCACCTTTCACAAAGCCCTTTCCTTATGGGGTTCGCCAGAATATATTCCGCCGCCCGTCGTAAATCTTTATCTTTCCTTATCGCATGATCGTAAAAGCTGGTCTGCCATATCGGCTTGTTAAGACTATATTTAGCAGCCATACGACTGATGTACCTTTTCCATGCACCGATTAGGTCAATCAAATTAATCTCCTTGGCCATCAGTAAAAGATGCACATGGTCAGGCATCATACAGGCAGCGAAAAGACGTGATTTATTAGCGATATAGTCTTTAAGTATCTCGAATGTCTGGTCGGCAAATGGGGATTTAAGTAAAAGTTCCCTGTGTTTAGCAGTGCACGTCGTTATAGAAAATACTCGTGAAGGGTCGGAGTAAATTTCCCGACGTAGTCGAGGGTGTTTGCGCTGAGGTAGTTCTGTAGCCATCGCGTGGTCTTTTTCGGCGGGGATAGGAACCGAGCGTAGCGAGCTATGCCCCTGGCAAATCCCCGCCCTACGGGTTGAGGCGAGGATTTTTCGTATGGCGGAATTTCCTATCCACGCTGCCTACACCTGGAAAAGTGGGGGGATCCTACGGGTGGACCAGCTCGCCGAAGCTCCAACTCCGGTCGCCCAGGTCCGTCCATACCGCGCACACCGCCACCACGTACCGCGTCCCGCCCGGCACGCCCCAGTACTCGGTCAAATCCCCCTCGGGAATCACCAGCTCCCCGGTGCGCACCAGATCGGGATAGGTCCGCCAGACCCCGGCGTCCGGCAGCCCTTCCGCGTCGAACGCCTTCACCGGCACCACGGCCACGTAGTAACCGGCGACGCCGTAGAGCGGCTCCCAGCTTATCCGCACGGTTGTCCCCTCGTCCGCCGCGGCAACCGCGGTGAAGGGCAGCTCGGCCAGGTCGAGGGCGTTCGAGCGCCAGGGGAACGGCTCCCCGAGATTTTCCCCGGTCTCGGCGTCCACCGGCGTGACCAGGAGCCGCGGCGCGGTATCCCCCGGAAGCTCGATGGAGGCCCGGTCCAGGTAAGTCAGAATGTTCCCGCCCAGGGGCGGCCCCACCGGGTAGGACGCCTCCCCGAGCTCGAGGCTGTAGATCCAACTCCGGCCCTCCACCGTCGGGACCTCCAGTTGCGCCTCGACGAGGAGGTGGTCGCCGGGCAGCGCCAGGCCCGCCGTCGGCGCGTAGCGGACCAGGGAGCAGGCGGCCTGGATTACGACCGGCCAGGGCTCCAGCTCCACGACCGGCACCTCCTCCCCTCCGCTCTCGGTCCCTCCCCGGCCGAGGAGCAGTCCGTCGCCTTCCTTCCAGACGATGACCGCCGAGCCTCCCGGTATCTCGGGCAGGGTGTAGCGGCCGTAGGGGTCGGTCGTATCGAAGGCCAGCGGCTTTCCCGGCGGATCGGCGACCAGGGCCACGGCGGCCCCCTCCACCGGCTCGCCTTGATAAACCGCCTTCCCGGTCAGCCACGGCTTCCCTTCGCCCCTGGCGAGCTCGAGGGTCGAAAATCCGCTCCACACCCCGTCGGAGTCCCGGGCGTGGACGACGAGCGTGTGCGTCTCCCCCGGCCCCCAGTCGGCGGTGGGCACGGCCAGGCAGGCGGTGAGCCGACGGTCGCCGGGCAGGCCGAGCCAGGGGGGGACGGTGAACGCCGTCCCCGTGCCGTCGTTGCCCGGCGTGTCGAGGAAGGCCTCCACGAGCGCCACTCCGGTGTCGTCCACGGCCGTCACGGTCACGGCCGCGGTGGACCCCGTGGACGGCCCGGTTTTTTCCAGGCCCAGCTCGGGCCCCTGAATGTCCCGGCGGCGGAGTATCAGCCGGACGGTTTTGAGCTCCCCGGCGTCGGCGGCGCCGAGGCGGTCTGC
>JAPLSK010000241.1 GCA_026398675.1 bacterium
ACGTGGCGGTAGACCTCTTTCCCGGCGGCGTCGTAGAAGACCTGGGTCGGGATCATGGTGACGCCGGCGGCTTCAGCCAGGTCGTAATTCTCGTAGACATCCACGATTTCCACGATGACCCTGTCCTTGTACTCCTGTTTCAACTCCTCGAGAGTGACCGCCATCTCCTTGCAGGGGATGCACATCTTAGCGCCGTAATCCACGATTTTCGGCAGGCCCGTCTCGGCGGCGTCGGCCGGCCGGACCGGGTCGCCGCCGTCCTTGAGGACGAATATCGCCGCGACGACGACGCCGATTAAAACCAGGGCGATGACCAGGCCGCGTGTGGTGAGTTTCATGTCTCTCCTAGTGGAAATGTGACGGTGATTAGAACGTGACCGAGGCTCTCCCCGCGCGTCGCGCAACCGATTGCTTATCGCGCCTATCCATCGCACCCGCGCCTCGCCGGGGGGGCATCCGCATCGGGCCCCTCCGGGGCGAGGTCCAGGGCTTCGAGAACTCGCAGTACCCGGGGGTCCGTGATGTGGTACATCCGCCGGGGGCCGTCAACGCGGCAGGCGACGACGCCCAGCTCCTTCAGCCGGGCCAGGTGGCGGCTGACGTTGGACTGTTCGCCTACGCCGGTCCACAGCTCGCAGACGCAGCGCTCGCCCTGGGCCAGGCGCACGAGGAGTTTCAGGCGCGTCTCGACGGCCAGGGCGCCGAGGAGCTCCAGCGCGCGGTCCAGGCCCACGCTATCCATCGTTTTTTCTACCATCGCCCGCCCCCTTTAGTTTACCCGCCAATCATATTACCAACGGGTCATACAGTCAAGCGTTTTCTTCTTCCGCCTTTTCACGATTGGTCGTAGGGGTGGATATCCGCACCTGCCAGCTTTTTCTAAGGATGAGGCAAGGGGCTTAAGCCCCTTGTCTTTCTCATTCACCCTTACCTATGCCTCATTAATTGCGATGACGTGGGGGCCGACCGACGGCGCGCCGTTCAGGTCGGCCCGCGGGCGACCGTGGACGGTCGCCCCTACGGATAGGATTCGCGACCTGCAGCCGTAGGGGCGGGTCTCCTGACCCGCCCGTCTCTCACCCCAACCCGTAGGCAAGCCTCTTTCTGGAAGGGAAGGGAAATCGCTGCACCCCTCACCCTAGCCCTCTCCCCAGAGGGGAGAGGGGACACGCCCCGATCCTCACCCAGATCCTCTCTCTAAATGGGAAAGGAAGACAGTAAAAATCCGTTGACTCAGCCGGCCGGGCCCGTATACTTGGCGCCATGCCCGACGAAAAACCCTCGCTCCTTTTGATAAACGCCTGCCTCGACGCCGACGACCCCTGCGTCCCGGTTTACCTGGCGATGCTGGAGCCCTTCTTCCGCGTCGCGACGGTCCACGTGGACGCGCTGGCCTCGCCCCGGTTCGCCGAGGACGCGGCGGTGGTGACCGGCTCGACGAAGCTCATCACCCGCGACCCGGCCCCCGAGATACTCTACGCGCTCTACCGGGAGACGGAAAAGCCGCTCCTGGGCATTTGCTACGGGCACCAGACCCTGGCCCACGCCTGGGGCGCCCGGGTGGTGAAGAAGGAGTTCTTCGAGGCCGACGCCGAAATCCGCGTCTCCCGGCCGGACGCGCTCCTGGACGGGCTGGGAAAGGCCTTCCCCGCCTTCAAGTCGCACTTCGAGCACGTGGTGGCGGACGAGGGGCTGACGCGGCACTTCGACGTTTCGGCCACCTCGGACTGGTGCGCGGTAGAGGTCATCCGTCACCGGGCGCGGCCGCTGTGGGGAACGCAGTTCCACCCCGAGCGGTCGGGGGGGACGGGGGAGCTCATCGCCGCCAATTTTTGCCGGATTGTGGCGTCGGCCGGGTCGCGGAGTTCCGCCTGAATCCCGGTCATGCGCCTGAATGTAGGGCGGGGATTTTAACCGAGCGAACCGAGCGAAGCGAGCTACGCCTCCGGCGAACCAAGCTATGCCTCCGGCAAATCCCCGCCGCGTTTACGTTCCCAGCCTCGACCCTCACCCCAGCCCGCCGGCGCGCCGCTCCCTAAGAGGGAGAGGGGGTAGCGGCAGCCCTCACCCCGCCGCACCTTGACGCGCACCGGCGCACCTGCTATCCTGCGCACTCGACACCCTGCGGAGCCGACATGTCCCCAAGTTTCACCGCCGCCGACCGACGCCACATGGAGCGGGCCCTGGAGCTCGCGGCCCAGGCCTACGGCCGCACATTGCCCAACCCCCTGGTAGGCGCGGTGGTGGTCAAGGACGGGGAAACCGTGGGCGAGGGCTGGCACCGGCGCGCCGGGGATCCCCACGCCGAGGTGGAGGCCCTGAAGAACGCCGGTGGCGAGGCCAAAGGCGCGACCCTCTACTCCACCCTCGAGCCCTGCTGCACCCACGGCCGCACCCCGCCCTGCGTGGATTCCATCGTTAAAGCCGGAATCAAGCGGGTGGTCGCCGCCATGGAGGACCCCAACCCCGAGGTGCACTGCCGGGGCCTGGAGGCGCTGCGGACGGCGGGGATAGAGGTCGAGGTCGGCTGCCTGAAGAAAAAGGCCGAAAAACTCAACACCCCCTACGTCAAGTTCATCACCCAGGGCCTGCCCTACGTGACGGTTAAGATGGCGTCGAGCCTGGACGGCAAGATAGCCACCTACACGGGCGACAGCCGCTGGGTGACCGGGCTCGAATCGCGGCGGATGGTGCACCATTTCCGCAACTACACCGACGCGGTGCTCATCGGCATCCGCACGGTGCTGGCCGACGACCCCCGCCTGAACGTGCGGGTGGACTTCCCGGACATGCGGAACCCGCAGAAGATCATCGTGGACTCGAAGGGGCGGATGCCGACGCGGGGCCGCACCATCACACAGAACCCGCGCACCATCGTCGCCGTGTCGCCCAAGGCCAGCCTGACGCGCATCGCGTCGCTGGAAGAGGCCGGGGCCCGGGTGGAGGTCATCCAGGGCAGCCAGGTGCGCGTGGACATGACGAGGCTGATGAAAAGGCTCGCCGAGCTGGACATCGTGACGGTCCTGGTCGAGGGCGGCGGGGGGGTGGCCGGCAGCCTCTTCGAGGCCGGGCTGGTGGACGAAGTCGTGATTTTCATCGCCCCGGTGCTCATCGGCGGCGTAAAGGCCCCGGGGCCGGTCGGCGGCCGCGGCGTCGAGCGCATGATTGACGCCCATCGGCTGGTGGACGTGACCTACGCGCAGGTGGGCGAGGACCTGATGGTCCGGGGGAAGGTGCGCCGGGGGTACAAGACCAACGGGGACGTGACCCTGTCGGAGTAGGGGCAGTCGTGGAACGACGCCCCGCGGCGCGGGGGTTTGTTGAGACAAGGGGTTTAAACCCCTTGTTCCAATAACGACACCCCGCGGTCGCGGGGTTTTTTTACAGGGCGCGGCGGGGATTGAAATCCCCGCCCTACGAATAAAGACGTGAATCGCACAACAACCTCGTAGGGGCCGACCTTCAGGTCGGCCCGCGGGC
>JAPLSK010000242.1 GCA_026398675.1 bacterium
GCCCGCCGTTTCCCTTTCCCCGCAGGAGCGGCGCGCCGACGGGGATGGGGGTGAGGGCTGCCGCATGTCCCCTCTCCCGTTTAGGGAGAGGGTTAGGGTGAGGGTCAGGGTAGGGAACGTAAAAGCGGCGGGGATGGAATCCCCGCCCTACGTTGCGAAACACACGATATCACGTAGGGGCCGACCTTCAGGTCGGCCCGCGGGCGACCGCAGAGGACTTGTCCTACGGGTCGCCCCTACGGCATCGCAATTAGCGAGGCACGGGCCGGGGTGAGGGCTGCCACATGTCCCCTCTCCCCTCTGGGGAGAGGGTTAGGGTGAGGGGTGAAGCTGTCTCCCTCTCCCTGTGGGAGAGGGATTAAGGGTGAGGGCTGCCTTAGAAAAAAGCGGCGGGGACTAAAGTCCCCGCCCTACATTGAGCGCACAGCATATACGGACCACCGCCCCGCAATCGGATTCGACCACCGCAATTCGCTCTTGACTGCGACCGGCCTTTGGCTTACCATTCGGGTGCAGTAGAAAAAAACCCGGTTACGCCATGACCTCACCTCACCAGACGTTCCTTCTCCTCTGTGGCTGTCGGCCGGCGGGTCGGCCGACCATCCGGTAGCCGCGCCCGCCGCCTTCTTAAATCTTTCCCCTTCAGTGAAGGTCAGTTACGGCTGCGCCGCCGCGGGAAACCGACGGCAGGCGGCCACAAAAACGTTATAGCGGAAGACGAGGTGCGCCATGGCCACCCCCTTGAGACTTTACGACACCTACTCCAGGCAGCTTCTTGAGTTTCCGCCCGTAGACAGCCCCGCGCGCGGTAACCCGCTCACGCCCGTCACCTATTACACCTGCGGCCCCACGGTTTACAACTACGCCCACATCGGCAACTTCCGCGCCTACATCTTCGAGGACCAGGTGGTCCGCACGCTGGAATACCTGGGCTGGAAGGTCCGCCAGGTGATGAACTTCACCGACGTGGACGACAAGACCATCCTGGGCGCCAACCCCACGCGGGAAGAGGTCCCCGCCGACGAGATGCGGCGGCGCCTGGACGCCTACACCGCGCCCTACATCCAGGCCTTCTTCGAGGACATAGACGCGCTGAACATCAAGCGCGCGGCGGTCTACCCCCGGGCCACCGAGCACATTCCCGAGATGGTCCGCCTTATCGGCGCCCTGGCCGCCAACGGCTACGCCTACGAGGGGGACGACGGGAGCTGGTACTTCGCCATAAAGAAATTCCCGCGCTACGGCCTTCTCTCCGGAATCGAGGTGGGCGACGTGCGGGTAGGGGCCCGCGTCTCCACCGACGAGTACGAGAAGGAGGACGCCCGCGATTTCGCCCTGTGGAAGAAAGCCCGCCAAGGCGAGCCGACCTGGAACCCGCGGGAGTACGACCCGGCCTCGCCTCTGCCCCCGGGGCGCCCCGGCTGGCACATCGAGTGCTCCGCCATGTCCCAGAAGCACCTCGGCGAAACCCTCGACCTCCACTCGGGCGGGCACGACAACATCTTCCCCCACCACGAAAACGAGATAGCCCAGAGCGAGGGCGCGTCGGGGAAGAAATTCGTCCGCCACTGGCTCCACTGCGGATACCTCGTCGTGGACGGCGAGAAGATGTCCAAGTCCAAGGGGAACTACTTCACCCTGCGCGACGTGCTGGCGCGGGGGCACAACCCCCTGGCCGTCCGGCTGCTCCTGGAGTCCACCCACTACCGCAAGCCGCTGAACTTCACCTTCGAGGCCCTGTCCGGGGCGGAGACGAATTTGAAGCAGCTCCAGGCCTTCCTGCGCCGCCTGGACCGCGAGAGTGAAACGGCCCCCGCCACTCCCCCGGGTCAGGCCGGTACGGAGGGAAGCGGTGCCGGCGCCGTCATTCGCCGGGCCAAGGAGAACTTCGTCACCGCCCTCTCCGACGACCTGAACATCTCCGCCGCACTGGCCGCCGTCTTCGATATGCTGGGGACGGTCAACCGGATGCTCGACGGCGGCATGGTTCACCGAGAGGAAATCGCCCTGGCCCGGGAGACCCTTCTCGGCTTCGACACGGCGCTGGGCCTGCGGCTGGGGCGTGAAACGACCGGCGCGAAGTTTGACGCCGCCATCGTCGAGGCCAGGCTCGCCGAACGCGCCGCGGCCAAGGAGGCCAAGGACTTCGCCCGGGCCGACGCCATACGGGACGAGCTGGCGGCGATGGGCGTCCAGGTGGAAGACACCCCCCAGGGGACGAAGTGGCACCCGGCCGAGTGACCGCCGCAAAATAACACGCGGGGGACGGCGCGCGGCCGTCCCCTTTCTTTACCGCCGGAGGTCTCAAGCCCCCGATTTTCACCGTGAATAAGGTTTTTCAATCGGTGGGCGGATGTTACAATCTTCTCATTCCGTGCAAACGACTTAACCGCACACCGCACCATGGCTGACGAAGACCCCAAGCAACCGGTCAACGACGGTCCCGCTCCGCCCCCGGACACGGGCCCGCCCTCCGGCGCGAGGATCATCCGCTCGGCGGGGATCGTCGGAGGGATGACCCTCGTCTCGCGCCTCCTGGGGCTGGCGCGGGAGATGGCCTTCGCGGCGATCTTCGGCGCCGGGGCGATCAACGACGCCTACCGCATCGCTTACGCCCTGCCGTACTTCTTCCGTCGGCTGCTGGGCGAGAACGCGATGGCGGCCTTCTTCCTCCCCATATTCATACACCACCGCGAGAACAAGGGCGAGGCCGCGGCCTGGCGGCTGGCCAATAACCTCTTCAACACCGTCGCCCTCTTCACCGGCCTGGCGGCGGGACTGTTGATCTTCGCCGCCCCCTGGCTCTTGCGGGTCATCGCCCCCCGGGTTCGTCGAGACCGGCAACCTCGATCTGGCGGTGCGCCTCACGCGGACCATGCTGCCCTTCATGGTGCTGATGACGCTGGCGGCGGTGCTTATGTCGCTGCTCAACGCCTACCGCCGCTTCGGCCTGCCCAGTTCCGGAACGGTCATCCACAACCTGGTCTTCATCGCCTCCCTCTACACCATCGTGCCGCTCTTCGGCAACGTGCCGGAGCAGATGATCTTCGGCGCGGCGCTGGGGGTGCTGGCGGGCGGCGTCTTGCAGGTGATCACCCTGGGGATCGGGGTGGGGACGGTCGGCGGACGCTGGCGGCCGGTGCTGGATCTGAAGGACCCCGGACTGCGGCGGATCGTCAAGCTGATGATCCCGGCGCTCTTCGGCCTGGCCGTGGTGCGGATCAACCTCTTGGTGGACAACGCCCTGGCCAGCCTCCTGGGCGAGGGGATGATCAGCGCCCTGAACTACGCCGAGCGGCTGCTGCAATTCCCGCTGGGGGTCTTCGGGGTGGCGCTGGGGACGGCCATCCTGCCGACGCTCTCCACCGCCGCGGCGCGGGGGGAGCACGGCGAGCTGCAGGGGACGATGAACTACGCCCTGCGGCTGGCACTCTTCGTCGCCATCCCCGCCACCCTGGGCATTATTCTGCTGCGCGAGCCGCTGGTGGCGCTGTTCTACCAGCGGGGAGCCTTCGACGTCGCCGCGACCTACGAAACCTCCTGGGCGCTGCTCTTCTACGCCCTGGGGCTGGTGGGATACATTGGGGTCAGCGTCGTGGTGCCGGTGTTCTACGCCCGGCAGGACACCCGCACCCCGGTCATCGCCGCGGCGATCGCCGTCGGGGTGAACGTCGTCCTCGACCTGGCCCTGATGTGGTGGCTGCGACAGGGTGGGCTTGCGCTGGCCAGCGCCATCGCCAGCTTCGTCAACCTCGGGTGGCTGCTGTGGCGCCTGCGGGCGAAGGTGGGCCGGATCGGTCTGCGACGTATTATCAACACCGGCTGGCGCCTGTTGGCCGCCGGCGGGGTGATGGCGGTGACCCTCTGGCTCTGGGTGCGCCTCTCCGGCTTCGCTCCCGAAACGGCCCGTCTTATGACCAAGCTGTGGGTCGGCCTGGGCGGGGTCGCGATTGGAGCCGTCGTTTTCTTCATCTCCGCCTGGCTCTTCCGCACGCCGGAGCTCAAGGACGTGCTGGGGATGTTGAAGAGCCGCCTGCACCGCGCCAAGCGGGGACCGGACGCCCGTTGACCGCCACCCGCCGGGCCGCTCAGACCGGCCCGTGCTATAATCCCCCCGTCAATCCTTGCGCAATAGAGGCCCATGGATCCCTCCTACCGCCTGCTGCCCCGGATAGATGATCCCGCGGACCTCCGGCGGCTCAACCTCTTCGAGCTCACGGAACTGGCCGGCGAGCTGCGCCGCTACATCATCGAAACGGTGAGCGAGACCGGCGGCCACCTGGCCCCCAGCCTGGGCGCCGTCGAGCTCGCCATCGCCCTCCACTACGCGCTCGACACGCCCGCCGACAAAATCGTATGGGACGTCGGCCACCAGGCTTACGCCCACAAGGTGCTGACCGGCCGGCGGGACCTCCTCTCCACCCTGCGCCAGTACGGCGGCATCTCCGGCTTCCCCAAACCCTCGGAGTCGCCCTACGACACCTACGCCGTGGGGCACGCCTCGACGGCCATCTCCGCCGCGCTGGGGATGGCTCTCACCCGGGAACACAAGGGGGAGAAGCACCGCGTGTGCGCCGTGGTCGGCGACGGCTCCCTGACCGGCGGCATGACCTTCGAGGCCCTCAACCACGCCGGGCGCTGCAAGATACCCTTCCTCGTCGTCCTCAACGACAACAAGATGAGCATCTCCAAGAGCGTGGGGGCGCTGTCGAACTACCTCAACCGGATGATCACCACCCGCAGCTACCTCTCGCTGCGCAAGCAGGTCCAGGAGATAGTCAAGAAGATACCCGGCATCGGGATGGGCATCTTCTCCCTGGCGCGCAAAATCGAGGAGGGGCTGAAGAACATGGTCACGCCGGGGATGCTCTTCGAGGAGATGGGCTTTCTGTACTTCGGCCCCATAGACGGCCACGACATGCCCAAGCTCGTCGGCATCCTGAAAACGGTGCGCGACCTGGCCCAGCCGGTCTTCCTCCACATAGTGACGGTCAAGGGCAAGGGCTACGAACCGGCGGAAAACGACGCCACGAAGTTCCACGGCCTGGGGAAGTTCGACGCCGCCACCGGTGTGTGCCACGTGAGCGGACCGACGCCCACGTACACGGAGATTTTCGGCTGCACCGTCACCGAGCTGGCGGCCCGGGATCCCAGGGTGGTGGGCATCACCGCCGCCATGCCCGACGGGACCGGTCTCGACATCCTGGCCGACGCCCTGCCCGACCAGTTCATAGACGTGGGCATCGCCGAGCAGCACGCGGTGAGCCTGGCGGGCGGGCTGGCCATCTCGGGGATGAAGCCCGTGGTGGCCGTCTACTCCACCTTCCTCCAGCGGGCCTACGACCAGATGGTGACGGACGTCTGTCTGATGAACCTGCCGGTGCTCTTCGCCGTGGACCGGGGCGGCCTGGTGGGCAGCGACGGACCGACCCACCACGGCTCATTCGACCTGACTTACCTGCGCAGCGCCCCGAACATGACCGCCTGCGCCCCGGCCGACGAGGACGAGCTGCGCCACCTCCTTTACACCGGATACAAACACTCCGGGCCATTCGCCGTGCGCTACCCCCGGGGAAAGGGCGTCGGGGTGGACCGCACGCGGCCGCTCCACGAGATTCCCATCGGGAAGGGCGAGCTCCGCCGGGAGGGGACCGAGGCCGTGATCGTGGCCCTCGGCTCCACCGTGCTCCCCGCGGTGGAGGCGGCGGAGGCGCTGGCGGATGAGGGTCGCAGCGTCGCGGTCATCAACGCCCGCTGGCTCAAGCCGTTGGACGCGGACCTGATAGTGGAATGGGCGGAGAAAACCGGCCGCGTCCTCACCGCGGAGGAGAACACCCTCGAGGGCGGCTTCGGTTCGGCCGTGGTGGAGCTTCTGGCCGACCGCGGCCTCCTGGATTCGGGGAGAATCAAGGTTCGGCGGTTGGGCATCCCCGACCGCTTCATCACCCACGGCACCCAGGAGGAGCTGCGGGCCGAGCTGGGCCTGGACGCCCCGGGGATAGCGCGCGCCGTGGAATCCCTTCTGGCCTGATAGCCCTCACCCACCGCGGGCGCAAAACGAAGCGAACCGAGCGTAGCGAGCTACGCCCCCGGCGAACCGAGTAATGCCCCGGCAAACCGAGCGAAGCGAGCTATGCCCCTGGCAAAACCCATTTGAAGCCCGACCCCGGTTGGACTATAATTCACTAATTAGACTCATACCAAGGGGGTCGTTTGTGAGAAAGACCGGGATTCTTCTCATTGCCATGACCGCCCTCTGCCTGGCCGACGCCGGGGTGCTGGACTTCGTCGAGCCGATTCTCGGCACCCCCGTCGTGGCGACCAGTATGGGTTACATGACCGGTGTTCTTGCGGAGCGTGGCTGGACCCAGATCGAGGCTGACGAGAAACAGGTGACGGCCGACTATGTGGGTGACGGCCGCGACGAGCACCTGACATTCACCTTCACCCCCGCCGCCTCGACACCGGATGAACCGAGCGAAGCGAGCTACGCCCCTGGCGAACCGAGCTATGCCCCTGGCAAAACCCACCAGGACATCCTCACGGTGGATTACACCTACGTCCCCTGGCTCGAAATCGAGGGCGGGGCCCAGCGGGCGAGGGCGGAGTTCGACCGGCTAATCGTCGCCTTCGATTACCTCATCGGGCCAGGGGAGACCGAGGCCACGGACGCCGGAGTCGTCCACACCTGGCCCGGCCGGGACATGAGCCGGATCGAGCTCATCCTGGCGCCGATGTATAGCACAAGGTTGACCGTCTGGGTCAACCTCGTCCCGCTCCGCGAGCCGGAGAGCGACTGACGCGCAGTGGGAACCGAGCACCACCGAACCACCGTATAACCGCCGGAGGGGCGAGCCGATCTCGGCACAAAGCAGTCTCCACCCCTGGACCGGCCGCGACCCGAGCCCGCATCGCGCGACTTCACCCCGAGGGCTCGGACGACGCCCTAGCCACGACCGGCGATACTCTCCGACGGGGGACGTTTGCGCCTTCGGCCGCGGTAATATCCAAAGGAGTGAACCATGAAGAGCTTCGCGTTTATAATCCTGGCCTTCACCGCCGCTATGGCCGCCAACGTCGCACCGATGGACCCCTTCCTCGAAGAAATTCCCTTCGGGGCCAACGCCGGCGCCGTGCTGGACGCCATGACGGACGCGGGGTACACCCAGCAGGAGTCGTCCGATGAGATCTGCATCGGCGTCCGGGGCGACGAGCGGCTGGAGTACCGCTTCAGCGGGGATTCGCAGACCTTCGCCGAGTACACCCTCCAGGGGCCCTCTTCGGTGGCGCTAGAGGGAAAGTTGGGCACGTGGACCGAGCGCATCTGCAAGGTCTGGGATAACCCGGCCGCGATGAGCACGGACGGGTCGAAGCTCTGGATCGTCCCCGGCATGTACACGATAGCGCTGCACATCGAGGGCGCCGACCTCCTAGTCACGGTCACCTGGGATTGATGAACCGAGCGGGTCCGGGCCCCGCGGGCGACGCCATCGGCATCTTCACCCTACCGGGCTCGGAATGCACGGTACCCCTCTTCGCGGAAGCGGGTGGGCGACTTGAAACGAGCGAACCGAGCGAACCGAGCGAAGCGAGCTATGCCCCCGGCAAACCGAGCTATGCCCCCGGCAAACCGAGCTATGCCCCCGGCAAAACGAAGCGAACCGAGCGTAGCGAGCTACGCCCCCGGCGAACCGAGTATCGCCCCGGCGAAACGAGCGGAGCGAGTAATGCCCTTGGCAAAACGCTCCCTTCTCCTTCTTCTCACCCTGATCCCGACGGTGTTTGCCATGTCAGAAGACGCGGCCCGGGAGCCTATCCTCGGCATCAACCCCCACGACACATCGTACGGCGCGGTTGCGCAGGCCATAGACTCCCAGGGGTGGCTCATCGCCGCGACGCTGTTGGAAGAGCCATCCGCTTTCCGCCACACCGAGTTCGGCGACGAACAGATAACGGTGTACCTCTCCAACTACGAGGCGGGGCGGGTGCTCCACCTTTCCTACGGCCTCACGACGAAGGACGGATCGGACGAGACCCTCACCCACCTAGAAGCCGAGTACCGGCGGCTCTGCGAAGGGTACGAGGCGCTCCTGGGGCCGGGGCTGAAAAGCGGTACGGGGCCCGTCCTCGGGTGCTACTGGACCGGCGGGGCCCACGACAGCCACGTGGAGTACTACCCCCCCGGGGAGGACGGCCCGCGCCTGTCGGTCGAGATATTCTTTAATTGACCGCCGCCGGCGCTCGCCGGACGACGGAGCGACGAAGGGCGCACCGCCCTTGACCCGGTCGGGGCGCGAGATTATCATCCCAAGGAGGCCCTCATCGAACCACAGCATCAGAAGGTGGAATCATGCGTATCGGGTGTTTAGTACTTCTTCCCCTGTGCCTGGCCATCACGGCGGCGGCCGAGGACGCCGAAAAGCTGCCCGATCCCTTTATCGACGGCCTGTTCATCGGGGACACGTCCCTCCAGGTCGAGGCCGCTCTCAAGGAGGACGGTTGGGAGACGAGCTCGGAATGGTACAACCTCGACATAGACCCGGTCTACCGCGTCATCGGTGAGAAGGAAAACCGCAGGCTCTTCTACGAGTTCAACGTCTACGGCCGGCTTTACCACTTGAAATATCTCGAGCAGTGGCCATCCATCAAGACGCGCGACAACGCGTGCTCGACCTGGTCGGACTGGCTGAATAGCATTTTCGGTACATCGGATATGGGGGATGACGGTTACCCCCACTGGGCCCGTGAAGGCTACGAGGCGAAGCTGTACGACCGGACTTTCTTCGACGACCTAAACACCATGCCCACCGTGATGATAAACATCTTCCCGAAAACCGTCTACGTCCTTCCCACCGAGAACGAAGTCATCATCAAGCACGGAGAGGACTGATCGCAGGATTTCCGCCCGTCATCCAGGGCCCCCGGTCCATCCCGTCTCCGTGAACCGACGCTCGCGCCGAACGGCGCAAAGACGGGGAGAGCTCGGGGGCGCATAGTCCTTGACCATGTCGGGGCGTGCGACTATCATCCCCACGTAACCCACATCGAACCACAACATCCAGAAGGTGGAACCATGCGCATCGGTTGGATAATCATTTTTCCGCTCTTTTTGGCCACCTTTGCGGCGGCCGCGGATACGCAGCCGCTGCCCGATCCCTTCCTCGACGGCCTATTCATGGAAGCCCTACCTCTCCAGGTTAAAACCGCCCTCGAGGAGAACGGCTGGGAAACAACTGACGATTGGTCCGACATCTATAACAACCCGCTCTACAAAATCCATGGCAGACAGGACAACCGAACGCTGATCTACCAATACGACGTTTACGGTCGGCTCACCTTCATGAGTTATCTCGAGCAATGGCCATCCATCGCGGGGTGCAAAAAGGCGTACAAGATATGGTACGACTGGCTGAAGATGTACTACGGCGAGCCGGTCGAGGAGGACGAGCACTTCGCGCACTGGTCCAATTCGGGCTACGAGATAAAGCTTTTCGACAAGACCTACATCTCCGGCGAGAGCTCGATGCCCACCACCATGGTCAACATCTACCAACTCAGGATATTGTAAACCGGCGCCGATCGCTGGAAAGGCGCGCCACGCCCGATTAACCAAGTCAGAGGGGAAAGCCGCCGGCAACCAGCCCGGTGGAGGGATCGGCGGTGGACAGTTAAAAATCAACTGAACAAAGGGGGGGATAAGTGAAGAGGCTCCTGTTGCTGATCGCGGTCTTTCCCGTTCTCACTTCGGCGAGCCGCGCCGGGGAAGAGATCCCCGTCTACCCGCTAAGCCTCGACCTGTGGAAACCCATGGTGGACTCGGAGACGTTCCACTACTGGAACATCCCCGGTATGGAGGTGTGGTTCGAAATCACCGAAGCCTCGGGGGGCGCGGCCACCCTGACCTGCTGCATAACCTTCCTCTAGGCGGTAATCGGTTGAGTTACCTATCGGTACTTCTCGGCCTTCTGCCGACCGCCGCGGCCCTCGGCTACTCCGATCCCTTCCTGCCGGGGTTTCCCCTCGGCGCCGGGCCTGACGCGGTTCGCGATGCAATGGGGGAGTTCGGTTGGGAAATTGAGCAGTACAAGGTTCAAACCGACGGACGGACCACGATACGCGCCGGGAACCCGTCGGGGTGGTTGTTGCTCTACGAGTTCACGCCCGAAGGCGACCCCTTCAGTATTCTCACCGCCGAGGTCTGGACCGAGGAAAGCCAACGCGCCGACAGTCACGCCGACTGGAAAGAACGCTTGAGCGCCCAGTTCGGGGACCCCGGGACCGTTGAGAG
>JAPLSK010000243.1 GCA_026398675.1 bacterium
GAACACGGCTGCTCACACCGGATAGCGAAGACACTGAACAGACAAGGGATTACGGTAAAACCCGCCTCATTAACCCAGACAGGGAAGAATCCGAACCAACTCCGGCTTCGGGCAAAACCCGCCTGATGAGCGCGGAAGACATAACCCGGTTAAAAGCCAAGGATAGACCGCCTTTTGCAAAGCCCCCCCACCCCAAGCAGATAGAAGAACATCAACATGAACAGGCTCCAGAAGGTGTAACGGTTGGAGCCTCGGTCACAACGCAATTTCAAACGTCCGACTTTAAAGACTGGCCAAAAAAGCAGAACAGGGCGTGGTTATGGGCGCTGTTGGCTGTTATATGTGTTGGCACCACTCTAATCCTCTGGCGGCCCTGGGAGCCCCAGGAGGAAACGCCGACCGTCGAGACACACAACGGTGAAACCGCCATGGTCAGCGAGGTGCCCGAGGGTAAAGAGCCGCCTGACGAAATTGTCCTCCCAAGGCACTACTCGGTGGAGGTCTGGCACACGCCGGCGGACGCCGAGAAGCTCAACGACGTGGAGTACCAGCTCTCCCAACTCGGCCAGACCGAGTACAGCGCCGTGCCCGTTGCCGCTCTGGGCACCGGAAACGTCAACGTCGTCTATTACCACGGCGAGAGTGAGGAGCTGCGGTCCTTCGCCGAACGGCTGTCCGATCTGCTGGGATTCGGGCCTCCGCGGCGGGTGGACCTCTCCGTCGTCCTGGGGCGGGACATCGAAAATGTTCTCGCCGCGGCGCCCGACTCCGGCGAGCTGCCCGGAGGGGCGTCCAACCTGACCGCCGAGGTGCTCAACGGCAGCGGTGTCCCCGGCATGGGCTCCCGCATGGCGGATAAGCTGGGCGGATTCGGACTGACAATCGTAGACATTCGCAACAACAGCACCTTCGACTGCGAACGCACCACCATCTCCTGCACGCCGGACAAGCTCGAGTACGCCCTGGCCCTGAAGAAGGCCCTTGGCCTGCCCGGTTCGGTGACCGGAATCCCCTACGACCTGCAGGTGGTCCTCGGCGGCGGATAGGCCGCCGACCGCCGCGGGGGACGGCGATGCTCAAACGGACCTTCACGTTGACCTTCCTCTTCCTCCTGGCCGCCCGGGCCGACGAGGTGGTCATCCGCGACGGCGTCATCACCAATGTCCCCGCTCATCCCCGGCTCTACGTGCCCACCCCCGAGGCGCTGGCCGCCTCCGCCTCCAACGAGGAAAACTTCGCCCCCCTGATCGCGTCCGCCGCCGGTCGCTACGGCCTGGAACCCGCCCTGGTCAAGGCGGTGGTGAAGGTGGAGAGCGCCTTTTACCCGAAGGCCCTCTCCAATTCGGGCGCCATGGGCCTGATGCAGCTCATGCCCGCCACCGCCCGGGAGCTGGGCGTCACGGACCCCTGGGACCCCGCGGCCAACGTGGATGGCGGCTGCCGATACCTGCGCGCGATGCTCGAATGCTTCGACGGCGACCTCCGCCTCGCCCTGGCCGCCTACAACGCGGGGCCCCGGTCCGTGGAGTACTACGGCGCGGTGCCGCCCTACCCCGAGACCCAGCGCTACGTGGTCCTGGTTTTGGAAAATTACCGGCGCTACGGCGGGGCGGGCGGGGAGACGGTTGAAGTAACCGACGGCGCGTCCTCGGCACCCGTGTACATCGCCCCCGACGGGACCATCACCAACGTCCCCCCAACGCCCTGACCGGTTGGAGAATTGAAAAAGGCCCCTTCGGGGTCGGCGTTTTATCCCTTGGCGTGACGGCGCCCGGTTTTCGGATGATGGATTAAAAAAGGGCCCCTTCGGAGCCCTCGTTTTTTCAACTGGGGTTACTCCTTCACCCGGAAGACGGTGAATCCGTCCTGGGTCGGATTCTCGGGGTCAACGCGAGAATCGTAGAGGATCCCATCCAGTTTTTCGCTTTCGGCGGTGTAAGTGCCCGATATGTAAATGTCTATGGAGTTCAGCACGAAATCCGTCCCGTAGAGCGAGGCCTGGCCGGTGAAGTAGTAGGATTCGTAGTTGCCGATGGTGTAGCCGTTTTCCGCGATATCCAGGTTCAACTGTTTGCCCGAATCGGCAGAGCCATTCCACGTCCCCGCCAGGTCGGCGATGAGGTCCTCCATCCGGTTTGGGTTGCAGTCCCCGTTGACCAGCGTCAGGAGGAAAAGGGCGGGGAGAATGAGGCGTCTTGTCATGGATAAGCCTTTACAATCCAGTATGTTATGAATGAGCGCGATGCCGCCTTTATCTTGACACTTCCCCCCCGTCGTGCTACGGTACCTTCAATAGTAGCCCAATCGTTTCTCACGGGCAAGGGGGCCGGTCGCCGGACGGGGGCGGTCCGTTCCGGGCGGTGGTACAAAAGGACGGAGAGCGGCTGGTGCGCGGGAATCGGGATGCTGGTCGCCCGTCGACCGCTTCGTCGCGGCCACCACAACCGTGAACCGAAAATCAGGCTGAACGCCGTCGGGCTCGACTTTTTTTTGCGGAGGAACGCGTGGAGTTCGCCCAGCTAGCCTTCGAACAGCCGATCTTCGACCTCGCCAGACGCATCGAGGAGCTGAAGAAGCTCAATGCCGAAGGCCCCGTGGACTTCGCCGACGAGATAGAGACCCTCTCCTCCAAGTTGGAGCAGCTCAAGGAGCAGGTTTACGCGAAGCTGACCATCTGGCAGCGGGTCCAGGTGGCGCGGCACCCCCAACGCCCCTACACCCTGGACTACGTGCAGCGCATCCTGACCGACTGGGTGGAGCTCCACGGGGACCGGTACTTCGCCGACGACCACGCCATGGTCACCGGGGTGGGTCGGCTGGAGGGGCGGCCGGTGGCGCTCATCGGCCACCAGAAGGGGCGCTCCACCAAGGAAAAGCTCCAGCGGAATTTCGGCATGCCGCACCCCGAGGGCTTCCGCAAGGCGCGGCGGATCATGGACCTGGCAGACCGCTTCGGCCTGCCCCTCATCTCCTTCCTCGACACCACCGGCGCATACCCCGGCATCGGCTCCGAGGAGCGCGGCATCTCCGAGGCCATCGCCCGTAACATCCGGGACATGTTCACCCTGCGGGTGCCGATGATCGTCGTGGTCATCGGCGAGGGCGGCTCCGGCGGCGCGCTGGGCATCGGCGTCGGCGACCGGGTGTACATGCTCGAGAACAGCTACTACTCGGTCATCAGCCCCGAGGGCTGCGCGGCGATTCTCTGGCGCGACCAGGCCCAGGCCCAGGAGGCCGCCCAGGCGCTCCGCGTCTCGGGCAGGCACCTGGTGGACCTCGGCGTGGTGGACCGCATCCTGCCGGAGCCCCTCGGCGGGGCGCACAACGGCGTGGACGAGACGGCCCAGATCGTCAAGGAGGTCCTCGTCGCCGACCTGGCCGAACTCACCAAGCTCCCCGTGGACGAGCTGCTCCAAAAGCGTTACGACAAATTCCGCGCCATGGGAGTGTACGCCGAGGATTAGATGGAGTATCTCTTCGTCTCCCCGGCTGCGGCCGCCCGCGGGGACGCGGTGGAGTTGAATTCAAAGGGGATTCACCTCCGCTTTCCGCTCCCCGGGGGGTTCGAAAGCGGGGGGACCGTCCGCCTGCGGGGGGCCGGGAAGAGGGGCCTCTTCGGGAAGAAACGGGATCTCCAGATCCGGGTTTTTTTCCTGAACAGCCTCTTGCCCGTGGAGGAGCCGACCGGCGTGGACCAAGCCCTGTTGGACGAGGTGGACTTCGTCCTGCGCTACGTCCGCGGGGATGCCGCGAAAGGTCCGCTGGACGTCGAGACGCTATACCGGGACTTCCTGGTGCATGGGGACCCGACGCGATTCCAGGGGGTTCTGGCCGCCTGGACGGGCGAGGATCCGGTGCCGGTCGAGTTTTCGGATTGGCTCGAGGTTCCGGGGCAGGTGCAGGTGATCGAGCGGCCGCCGATGACCGGCGTGCCGGAGTTCCCCGAGCCGCGGCGGATTTACGTCGCGGAGGCTTTCCGGGACGACCCACTGGCGCTCGGCTCGATTCTGGCCCATGAAAGCGCCCACGCCTTCCTCTTCCGCCACGGGTATTATCAGGTGCTCAACCCGTCGTCCAAAGCCGACCCGGAGAAGCCGAACCAGTTGGACCCCAAAGACGAGTGGCTGACCGACCTCGCCGTTTTCGGTCTCGGCTGGGGCGCGTTGACCCTGAACGCGGTGCGGCACAAGGGGGGACGCTGGTGGGCGCTGGGCTACCTGGACACCGCCACCATCCGCCTGGCCGCCGGCCAAGCCCGCCGTTGTCCCCCGGATCTGGTCGTAGCTGAGGGACTCAGGGTACTCGAGGAGGCAACCCTTGTCGGATGCACGATCAGGGCTGTTTTGGTCTCCGAGAATTTCGGTGCTGACCCGCGCGAGGCTGCATTGCTTGATTCCTGGTCATGCCGAAATGTGCCCCTGCGCCGGGCTTCCACTTCCCTGCTCAAGGATCTCTCTGACGTGGTCTCTCCCCAGGGTG
>JAPLSK010000244.1 GCA_026398675.1 bacterium
TAGGGCGGGGATTTGCCAGGGGCATAGCTCGCTTCGCTCGGTTCCTATCCCCGCCGTTTTTATTAAGGCAGCCCTCGCCACCCCGGTGCTACCGGGCCCGGCGGGGCGACTTCGGCTCGCAGCAATACTCGCCGTCCTCCCGGAGCCACAACAGCGGAGCGAGCACCTTGAAACGCTCCCGAAGCGTCCCCCAGGTAACCCCTCGGACCACCTCCACCGCCAAAATCTCGGCGGTGTAGAGCGTGGCGCCGGGTAGCGGTTTGCGCTCCACGACGCGGCACTCGAGATGGGCCGGGCACTCGGCGACTCGCGGCGGCCCCACCTTCCGCGACAGCTCGAGGGTGAGCCCCAGGCGCCCGATGCGCTCCAGGCCGGTGTAGGCCGCCTCTCCGGACTGCCAGAAGGCGAGCGCCAGCTCCGACGGAACCGGGTTGACCACGAACTCCCGTGTCTTGGCGAGGTGCCGGTGCGCGAGGGTGCCCTCGGACAGGACCAAGCCCAGAAGCGGCGGTGAGTCGGAAAGGGGGAATAGACGGGTCACCGGCTCCAGGTGGGGGTTGCCGGCGTGGTCGGTGGTGGTGAGAAAAAAAGCCTGGGAGAGGAAGAGCGGCGTCTCCCAGCGACGGGGGTCGGTGTTCTGGGGAACCTTCTTGGTCAAGGCGCCCCCCTAGGGCAGCTCGTGAAAAACCTTTTTCGGTGGAACCCGGTCGGTCCTCTCCTCGGTGCAGGTCCCTTTCCCCACGGGCACCAGGGCCACCGGGCGCTCGTCGGCCCCCAGGCTCAGGACGCGCCGCACCCCGCCCTCGTCGAAGGCGCCGACCCAGCACGAGCAGTGACCCAGGGAATGGGCGGCCAGGAGGAGATTCTGCACCGCGGCGGCGGTGTCCTGCAAGCAGTAGAGCCCCCGCCCGCGGTCGCCGTAGTGCTCGGCCGACACCTCCGGCAGCGCCACCACGACGACGATGAGAGGAGCCTCGGCGATGAACATCTGCCCGTAGGCCGCCTCGCCCAGCCTGACCTTCACGCCCCGATCCCACACCAGGATGAAACGCCAGTGCTGGCGGTTGCCCGCCGACGGCGCCCAGCGCAGCGACTCCTTCAACAGCTCCACGTGATCGGGAGGGAGCGGCTCGCCGGTGAAGTCGCGGCAGGAGCGCCTCGCCAGGATGGCATCTATCACGGGATTCATGCGGTCACCGGCTCCTTTTTTCGATGGCGGCCCGGACCAGGCCATGGAAGAGGGGGTTCGGGGCGAGCGGTCGGCTGGTGTACTCGGGGTGGAACTGGCTGGCCACGAAGTAGGGGTGACCGGGCAGCTCCAGCACCTGCATGATAGCGCCGTCAGGGGTGGTGCCCACGAAGCGCATCCCCATTTTCTCGAAAATCTCGCGGTAGTCGTTGTTGAACTCGAAGCGATGGCGGAAGCGCTCGGTGACCTCGGTGCGGCCGTAGAGCCCGGCCACCGCGCTCTTCGGGTCCAGGCGCACCTTGTGGCCCCCCAGACGCATGGTGCCGCCGAGCCTCAATTTCTTTTTCTGCTCGGGGAGAAGGTGGATGACCGGGTGGGGCGTGCGGCTGTTGACCTCGGTGGTCTGGGCGTCTTCGAGACCGCAGACGTGGCGCGCGAACTCCACCACGGCGAAGTGGAAGCCGTAGCAGATGCCCAGGAAGGGCAGCCCCCGCTCCCGGGCGTACTGGATGACCTGGATTTTGCCCTCCACCCCCCGGGCGCCGAAGCCGCCGGGGACGATGACGCCGGCCGTGTCGGGGGGCAGCATCCGCTCCACGTCCTCGGGCCGCGCTATCTCGGTGGTGTCCACCCACACGGGCTCCACCCGGACCCCCAGCGCCACCCCCGAGTGCTCCAGGGCGTTGACGATGCTGATGTAGGAGTCCTTCAGCGTGGCGTACTTGCCGGTGATGGCGATTCTGACCACGGGAAGGCCCTCGGCCTGCACGTGCTCCACGTAGGAGTGGAGCGGGGGCTCGGACTTGCCGTTGGTCGGGATCGGCATGGAGAGCTTGAGCCTTTGGGTCACCAGCCAGGCCAGCCGCTGGAGGTCCAGCACGTAGGGCAGGGTGTAGATGCTGGGCAGGTCCGGCGAGCTGATGACGTTCTCCTGGGCCACGTTGCAGAAGAGGGCTATCTTCTGCCGCACCTTCGGGGCGACGCCCTTGGGGCTGCGACCCACGATGATGTCGGGCTGGATGCCGGTCTCGAGGAGCTTTTTGACCGAGTGCTGGGTCGGCTTGGACTTCTGCTCCCCCGAGGCCTCGTTGTAGGGGAGCATGGTGACGTGGGCGAACATGACGTTCTCGCGCCCCTCGGCCACGAAGAGCTCCCGCGCCGCCTCCACGAAGTGCAGGTTCTCGATGTCGCCGATGGTGCCGCCGATTTCGATGAGCACGATGTCGAAGGGCCGAGAGCTCGCCAGCGTGCGGATGAAGTTCTTGACCTCCCCGGTGACGTGGGGGATGACCAGCACGTCGCGCCCCAGGTAGTCCCCCTTGCGCTCCTTCTCCAGCACCGTCCGGTAGAGCTTGCCCGAGGTCAGGTAGTTGTCGGAGGAGAGGTCGTAGTTGAGGAAGCGCTCGTAGGTGCCTAGGTCCATGTCGCACTCGGTGCCGTCGTCCAGGACGAAGACCTCGCCGTGCCGGTAGGGGTTCAGCGTCCCGGCGTCGTAGTTGAGGTAGCCGTCAATCTTCAGCTGGCTCACCGAGAAACCGTAGTGCTTCAAAAGGTGCCCCAGCGACGCCGAGAAGACACCCTTCCCGACCCCGGACATCACCCCTCCGGTGATGACGATGTACTTGGTGCGCCCGATGCGGTATTTCTCCGGGAAGAAATCCACGTCCTCGATGTCGTCGGTTTTGGCGCTGATGCTCTCGAAATCGAACAGCCCTTCCATCGTCCGTTCCCCCGCATTATTGGGCGCTCGTAAAAACCGGTTTTTCCGCGACGGTTTGGTTAATCTACGGGAGTATAGGTTAACAAAAAAACCGCGTGTGCGCCACGGGTTATTTTTTTGGGATAACTTAGTGTTCCTGGACCATCCTT
>JAPLSK010000245.1 GCA_026398675.1 bacterium
TGAATAACGTAGGGTGGCCCTGTAGGACGAGTCCTCCGCGGGCCGCCGTTTTCACACCTTACCCTCACCCTGACCCGTCGGCGCGCCGCTCCCTATAAGGGAGAGGGGATATGACGGGCCGACCTGAAGGTCGGCCCCAACGAGGTTCATTCCGACGTGCGACAATACGACGTAGGGGCGGGTGTCCACACCCGCCCGTCATCCCTCCATCATACCCCTAAATGTAGGGCGGGGATTTTAATCCCCGCCGCTTTCACGTCTCGACCCTCACCCCATGTTGCGATGATGTAGGGCGGCCCCGTAGGACGAGTCCTCCGCGGGCCGCCGTTTTCACACCTTACCCTCACCCCAACCCTCTCCCTGGAAGGGAGAGGGGGCCGCTTCACCCCTTACCCCCGACCTCTCCATAAATGTAGGGCGGGGATTCGCCGGGGGCGTAGCTCGCTGCGCTCGGTTCCTATCCCCGCCGTTTTTTCAAAGGAAGCCCTCACCCTTAGTCCCTCTCCCACATGGAGAGGGAAACCGCAACAACCCTCACCCCGACCCGCGCCACACCCCATCCAGCCGCAATAAACCTACGGCCCCAGGTTGATCAGGTTCATCCCGAAGGGGAAATCGTCCGTGCGCGTGTACTCGTCAATCTCCGCCAGGACGTCGTACTCGCTCTTCAACAGGTAGTAATGGCTCCGCTCCACGTTGGCCAGGTAGTTGAACATGACCTTCGCCCGGCCCGACACCCGCCCGGCTAATCCCTCGTAATGCTCGGCGGAGACCTCCTCCGCGCCCATCGCCGCCTTCCATAGCTCCGTCAGCTCCGCCTTCTCGAAGTCGAACTCCACGACCATCCGCGGCAAAAGCGACGGATCGGGCTTCGCCGGCGTCCCGCCTATCTTCTCCGTAAATACGGCGCGGAGCATATCGTAGTGCTTCCGCTCCTCGCCGGCCAGGAATTTCAGCTTGTCCCGCAGCATCAGGTTGCCGACCCGCCCGTGGAGGGTCTCGTAGATTTCCCGGGCCTGGGTCTCGCTGGCCAGCGCAACCTCCAGGGCTGTTTTGAGCGTCATCTCGGCCATCGGTCCTCCTCCCTTTCGTCGCCCCGATGATACCACAGCCGCCACCGGATGAAAAAAAGGCCCCGCGGGGGGCCCTTTCCACGCGACCGGCGCTAGTCGCCCATATCCACGAATATGATCCACACGTCGGCGGCGTCCGGGTCGTCGGTGAAGTACACGTAGAAGTCGGCGTAGTCGGGGTCGTCCACGAAGTACCAGACCTCTTCGTCGTCCTGGGCCAGGTCCGGGTCGTCGGTGAGGTAGATGACCTCGTCGGCCGAGTCCGCCGAGGAGACGTCGCACTCGTAAACGTCGAGGTCCGAGTACGCGGCTTCGGAGTCGTCGCAGACGTAGACGAAGGACGCCAGGGCGGGCGCCGCCGCGATGAGCGCCAGGACCGCGAAAAGCTTTAGCATGCCGGACCTCCGGGCGGTGGGTTACGGAAGTATAGCCGGTTTCGGGCCGAGTTTCAGAAAAAACCCTGTGTTCCGGTCGGCCCGCCTCTTCCGGAAAGGGGCCCCGACGCCGGCCGGATATGAGCAATCCGCCGACGTGAGCGAGGCGGTGGCACAGGTTTTACTTCGTATAGCTCGCTTCGCTCGGTTTTGCGGAACGCGGCCAGGCGTACTTCTCCCGGACTATTTGCGCAAAAACCGTGCCACCGCCGGCGGGCATTGCCGCCCCCACGGCGGTTTCGACCGAACGACCAACTCGAAAAGCTATCCGCTTTCCTTAAAAAAAGGGAGCGCACGCGCTCCCTCTCGATTCCAGGGGTTTAAAACGTCTAGACCGCGCTGGGCAGCTTGGACGGGGTGAAGATCGTCTGTTCGCCCGAGTGGTCCACCTCGATCAGGTCGCCCTCCTTGATGGTCCCCTTGAGGAGCTCCTCGGACAGTGGGTCCTCGACGAGGCGCTGGATGGCGCGTTGGATGGGCCGGGCGCCGAACTTCGGCTCGAAACCGTCCGTGATGACCCGTTCCAACAACCGGTCGGTGAACTCGATGGCGATGGTCTGCTCGGCCAACCGCAGCTTTATCTTCTTGAGCTGCAGCTTGACTATCTCCCGCAGGTCGTCCTTGGTCAGGGAGTGGAAGACCACGGTCTCGTCCAGCCGGTTTAGGAACTCCGGGTTGAAGAGGTGCTTGACCTCCTCCAAGATCTTGTCGCGCATGGCGAAGTAGTCCCCGGTGAAGGCGTCGGAGCCGAATCCGATGGCGTTGATGTCCTTGATGTCCCGGGTGCCGAGGTTGGAGGTCATGATGACCACGGTGTTTCGGAAGCTGACGGTGCGGCCGAAGGAATCGGTCAGCCGCCCCTCGTCCATCACCTGCAAGAGCAGGCCGAAGACGTCGGGGTGGGCTTTTTCGATCTCGTCGAGGAGCACGACGGAGTAAGGCTTGCGACGGACGCGCTCGGTGAGCTGCCCGCCCTCCTCGTAGCCCACGTATCCCGGAGGCGCGCCGATGAGCCGCGAGACCGAGAACTTCTCCATGTACTCGCTCATGTCCACGCGCACCACGGCGGAATCGTCGTCGAAGAGGAACCAGGCCAGCGTCTTGGCCAGCTCGGTTTTGCCCACGCCGGTGGGCCCGAGGAAGAGGAAGGTGCCGATGGGCTTGCTGGGCTCGCGGACGCCGGCGCGGCTGCGGCGGATGGCCCGCGTCACCGCGTCTATCGCCTCGTCCTGCGCCACTACCCGCCGGTGAAGCTCGTCCTTCATCCGCATGAGCTTCATCTGCTCGTCCGCGGCCATGCGGGTGATCTTTATCCCGGTCCAGCGGCTGATGGTCTCCATGACGTCGTCCACGTCCACGAGGCCGCGGGACTCCTCGAGGGAGCTCTCCCAGCGGCGCTTGGAGAAGGAGATGGCGCGGTCAATGCGGTCCAGCTCGAGGGCGCGTTCGCGCAACGCCTCGGAGAAGCCGTCGCCGGGCTCGGTCTGCCGCTGTAGCAGCTCCTCGCGCTCGCGCTCCAGGTCCCGGAGCTCCGCCGGCGGCACCAGGCAGGCCAGGTGGACCTTGGAAGCCGCCTCGTCCACCACGTCTATGGCCTTGTCGGGCAGCTCGCGGTCGGAGATGTAACGGTCCGACAGGCGCACCGCCGCCTCGATGGCCTCGTCGGAAATCTCCACGTTGTGGAACTCCTCGTAGCGGTCGCGGAGCCCCTTCAGTATGTCTATGGTTTCGCGGGCGGTGGGCGGGTCCACGAGAATGGTCTGGAAGCGCCGCTCGAGGGCGCCGTTCTTCTCGATGTACTTGCGGTACTCGTCCAGGGTGGTGGAACCGATGCACTGAACCTCGCCTCGGGCCAGGGCGGGCTTGAGCATATTGGAGGCGTCCAGGGCGCCCTCGGCCCCGCCGGCCCCCACCAGGGTGTGCAGCTCGTCTATGAAGAGAATGACGTCCTTGGCGTTCTTGAGCTCGCGGATGATTCCCTGGAGCCGTTCCTCGAACTGGCCGCGGTACTTGGTCCCCGCCACCACCGCCCCCAGGTCCAGCGAGATGAGCCGCCGGTTCGAGAGCGTCAGCGGGATGTCGCCGTCGGCGATGCGCTGGGCCAGGCCCTCGACGATGGCGGTCTTGCCCACGCCGGGAGGGCCGATGAGGACGGGGTTGTTCTTCTTCCGCCGGGAGAGAATCTGGATGACCCGCTCGGTCTCCTCGGCGCGGCCGATGACCGGGTCTATCTTCCCCTGGCGCGCCAGGGCGGTCATATCGGTGCCGAACTCGTCCAGAAGGGACTCTTCTTCCTTGCCCTTCTCGCGGGCCGGACGCTTCGCCCGGCGCGGGGCGGCGACCTCTTTGCGCCGGTTCTCCTCCAAAAGCGACTCCAGCTCGTTCTTGACGTCCTCGGGCTGGAAACCCAGATGGGCCAGCACCTGGGAGGCCACCCCCTCGGTGACGCGAATCAGGCCCAACAGGAGGTGTTCGGTGCCGATGTAATTGTAGCCGAGCTCGCCGGCAACCAGCACCGCCTGCTCCAGGACCTGCTTGGCCCGGTCGGTGAAGGCGTTGGAGTAGTAGCGACGAATGG
>JAPLSK010000246.1 GCA_026398675.1 bacterium
CCCTCTCCCTAAAGGGAGAGGGGGTTTAAGGTAGCCCTCACCCCGGCCCTACCCCACAGGGAGAGGGGATATTCGGCAGCCCTCACCCCGCCCCGTGTTCCGCAAATTGCGATGACGTAGGGGCGGGTCTTTTCTCCCACCCGCGGACCACGGTCCGTTTTTCATTTGATTTCACTACGCAAAATAGCTTAAGATAAAAAAGGTAATTTATACCGCAGGGATGGAGGACCGATGCGCAAACTGGTTTACGCGTTTCTAGCGACGCTCCTCTCGGCCGCGGGAGCCCAGGCCGAACGCCTCCTGGTCGCGGAGCCGACCGTTCCGCAGTCGGTAGAGGTTCGGTACGTAGAGGGCGAGGTAATCGTCTGGTTCACGCGGGTGATGGACGACGCGGAGGTCCTGGCCGCCGCCCGGGAGGTCGGGCCGACGATCGGTCTCAAGGAACGCAGCGAGGTTACCCCGGAGCGGGTCCTCCTGTCGGTCCCCACCGGCCGGGAGGAGGAGTACGCCCGGCGCTTCGAGCTCCTGCCGGGAGTGCTGGCCGCGGCGCCCAACTTCATCTACCGCCTGGAGTGGATCCCCGACGACTACTACTACCCCTACCAGTGGAACTTTAACAAGGTCAATTTCATCTACCTGGAAGAGGGCTGGGACATCAACCGGGGCGGCGACTCCTCGGTCGTCATCGCCGTTCTCGATACCGGCGTGGCCTACGAGGAATACACCGTGCCGAGCTACGAGCAGGACGAGGTCATCGGCGGCACCTACCATCAGGCACCCGAGCTCTCCGACGTCACTTTCGTCAGTCCCTACGACTTCATCCACAACGACAGCCACCCCAACGACCAGCACGGCCACGGTACCCACGTCACCGGGACGCTGGCCCAGAACACCGACAACGGCACCGGGACGGCGGGCATGGCCTTCAACTGCCGGGTGATGCCGGTGCAGGTCCTGAACTGGCAGGGTTCCAGCCAGGGCTGGTCGGTGGCCGACGGGATAGACTGGGCGCGGACCCATTCGGCCGACGTGATCAACATGAGCCTGGGCGGCTACGGCTACGACTCGGTCTTGCACCAGGCGTGCATAGACGCCTACAACGCCGGAATCGTGCTGGCGGCCGCAGCGGGGAACGAAGACACGGACGACCCCCACTACCCCTCGGGCTTCGACGAGGTCATCTGCGTCGGGGCGGTGCGCTACGACTCCACCCGGGCCTATTACTCCAACTACGGCGAAGACCAGGAGATGATGGCCCCGGGCGGCGATTTGAGAGTGGACCAGGACGGCGACGGGCAATGGGACGGTATCCTCCAGCAGACGTACGGCGATTTGGACCCCCCCGTGGACCTGGACGTCCCCTTCAACTACTGGTTCTTCGAGGGCACGTCCATGGCCTGCCCCCACGTGGCGGCCGCCGTGGGGCTCATGATTTCCGAGGGCATAACCGGCCCCGCCAACATCCGCGCCACCCTGCACGCGACCGCCACCGACCTGGGGCCGACCGGCTGGGACGAGCAGTACGGCTACGGGCTCATAAACGTCGAGCAGGCCCTGGGCGGAAGCGTGATGCTCATGGCCACCGACCCCGTTGACGGCAAGGCCAACGTGGGGCTGAACGCCAACGTCGTCCTGACCTTCAACACCGCGATGGACACGGACCCCTCCGAGCTGACCTTCACCTGTTCCCCAAATCCGGGCGGGTGGACGCGCGCCTGGTCCTCGGGA
>JAPLSK010000247.1 GCA_026398675.1 bacterium
TCTGGTTGCGCCCGTCGGCGTCCATCACGAAGATTTCCAAGTACCCATCGCGTTCGGAGAAGAAGGCGATGCGGCGGCCGTCGGGGCTCCAGGCGGGATACCTGTCAGAGCTTCTGTTGTTCGTCAACTGCGTCTGGTTGCGCCCGTCGGCGTCCATCACGAAGATTTCCGAGTCCCCGTCGCGGTTGGAGTGGAAGGCGATGCGGCGGCCGTCCGGACTCCAGGCGGGGTTGGAGTCATTACTGCTGTTGTTGGTCAACTGTGTCTGGTTACGCCCGTCGGTGTCCATCACGAAGATTTCCCCGTCCCCGTCGCGGTCGGACGCGAAGGCGATGCGGCGGCCGTCCGTACTCCAGATGGGAGACCAGGCGTAAACACTGCAGTGGTTGGTCAACTGGGTCTGGTTGCGCCCGTCGGCGTCCATTACGTATATTTCCCATTCAAAGTCGTCCCCGTCGCGGTCGGAATTAAAGGCGATACGTCGGCCGTCGGGACTCCAGGCAGGATACGCGTCATTACCTACGTGGTTCGTCAACTGTGTCTGGTTGCGCCCGTCGGCGTCCATCACGAAGATTTCCCTGTTCATGTCGCGGCCGGACTGGTAGGTGATGCGGCCACCGGTGGAACCGGCAACCGACGATACGCCGACCTGAGTTGCAAGCCGCACCTTGTCCCCGACGACCACCGAAAACGCACCCTTCAGGACAGCCTCTGAGAGCTCATCGGCCAGAATCCGGGTGATGGTGGCCTGACCGAGATCCTGGATCTCGCGGCCGAGGAGCAAGCCGGTCTCGGGGTGGTAGATTTCCTCGCCCAGACGCATCAGGTACACCGTGTCGTTGACGTAGACGCCATCTTGGCTTCCAAGATCGGTCTTAATGGTGTTTCCCGAAACTAAAACCACGGTGCCATCGACCGAGATGGTTCCGGACAACTGGACGGCCAGACTATTAGCCACCGTCAACAGGTCCTCCAGACTGCGCGATTCCTGGGCCAGCGACTGCTCCACCCTGCTAGAATAAACATCCACCAGCCGCACGCTGACGATATAGGACCCACCCACCTGCGCGACCTTGCCCACGATGACCTTCTGGGCGCCCGCCAACTGACCCACCTTAACGAAGCACTCCGTCGTCGTGCAGCCGGAAATCGCCAGCCCCTGCTCTTCCATCAGGGCCTCCAGGCGGTCCCTTTCGACGACCTCGAAGCGGTAGGTGTTGATGAGCGCGTTCAGGAAGCTGTCCGAAACGCCGGATGCCACCGATTCGCTCACGCCGCTCGGTTCGAGGCCCATGAAGGCTATCTTGAGCTTGGGCGCGGCCAGGGCGGCGGAGGCGATCAACAGGATGATAATGACTTTTTTACGCATGGTATCCCCTCATGCACGAGGAATCTGGTAAAGCTCACTTCCCCTGGTCAAGCACGAAAAACACTTCGCCACCGCGAAGCCGAGCCTAATCCGTGATGCGCTGCCAGGCGGTGATGCGCGCGCCGGTGAGCGGGAACGGCAGACGCTGGGTTTCTAAACGACGGTCGTAAGTCAACCGGATGACCGGCGGGGTGTAGGCCTCGGCGGTGAGCCAGGCAATCTGCCCTTCCCTGGGCGGGGAGCCGAGCGGGGCCATGACGGCCGTGCGCAGGTGAATCCAGGAGCCCTCGAGGGTTATCTCCGCCGTGGGACCCCAGGCTTCAAGGAGAGGCAGGGCCGCCGCGGGGGCCGTCCCCTCGCCGCCGGCGAAACCGGCTTCGGAAAGCACCGGCTGACCGTCCACCAAAACCGCCACCACGCGCAGGGCCGTGGGCACGCGCCGCTCAACGGGGAGCGCCGCGTCTGCGTCCTCCCAATTCTCCGACAGGAGCCAGATCCGCCCCCGGGGTGCGACGAGCTCCAAGAGGCG
>JAPLSK010000248.1 GCA_026398675.1 bacterium
CAGGCCCAAATCGAAGAGATAGGCTGCGGCGCGCCGGCCGCCGTCTTAACCCAGCCCGAGAGGAGCCGATGATAACCGCCGAGTTGAAGAAGGCCGCCGACATCGCCGTTTTGAGGTGCATGGGCGTGAAGGCTGGCGAGTCGGTGCTGATCGTGGTGGACACCCCCCAGCGCGACTTCGGACCGCTCTTCGCCGCGCCCTGCCTCACGGTGGGGGCCGAGCCGCTGATTCTGGAGATGACGCCCCGGGAGAGCCACGGCGAGGAGCCGCCGGAGGCCGTGGCCCGTGCGATGCTGGGGGCCGACGTGATTCTCATGCCGACCAGTAAAAGCCTCAGCCACACCGCCGCGCGGCTGGCCGCAACCCAAGCGGGGGCGAGAATCGCCAGCCTGCCGATGATTACTCCCGAGGTCATGGGGCGCACCCTCGTCGCGGATTACGACGAGATAGAGCGGCGCAACGAGCGGCTGCTCGGCGTTCTCGCCGGGAAGAGCCGGGTCAGGCTGAGCTCCCCAGCCGGAACGGACCTCACCTTCTCCATCGAGGGGCGGACCTTCCGGGCCGACGGCGGGATCAACCACCGGCCGGGCGATTTCGCCAACCTGCCCGCGGGCGAGGTTTACGCGGCGCCCGTGGAGGGCACCGCGGCGGGGATTTTGGTCGTGGACGGCTCCATGGCCGGCTTGGGGCTCTTGGCCGAACCCATCGAGCTGGTGATAACCGACGGCTCGGTCGTGGAAATCCGGGGTGGCGAGGAGGCCGAGGAGTTGGAGCGTTTAATCACGCCCTTCGGCTGGGACGCCCGTAACGTGGCCGAACTGGGAATCGGCACCAACGAGACGGCGACGATTACCGGAAACGTCCTGGAGGACGAGAAGGTTTTGGGCACCTGCCACGTGGCCCTCGGCGACAACTCTACCTTCGGGGGGAGGGTGAGCGTGGCGAGCCACCTGGACGGGATCGTCCGCGCGCCAACCCTGGAGGCGGACGGCGAGGTGATACTGGGCGGAGGGGGGCCGGTGGGCTGGTAGCGGTCGGGCCCGCGGAGGGTGGCCGTCGCGTTTCGGTGTCGGGAGGTGGCGAGGGCCGCCTTATTCCCCCTCTGGGGGCCTGCGAGGCACGGGCCGGGGTGAGGATCGAGGCGTATTTCGGAAACAGCGGCCCGCAGAGGGGCCGCCCTACGTCACCGCAATCCGTCCGATACGAGACGAGGAATTTTCGACCCTCGCCTGCCGTCGAAAAGGCTACAACTTCGTCTCAATCCAATTTTCATGAGGCTGGCGTAAAAAGCTCACCGACCTCGCAAAAAAAACGGCGGATCGCGATCCGCCGTCTTTCAGGCCGGGTCATTCATATTCTTGGCGATGGGGTGCGAGGGGTCCTCGGCGGGGAGGAGGAACTCCATGACGCTGAATTGTTTGATCCAGATCGAGTTTTTCGGGAGGAACTCGAGCTGTATGCCGGAGGGATCGGGCACTTCGTCCCAGGTCCCCGCGAGGATCAGCTTGCCGCCGAGGCCGACGTAGGTCGAGTACTCGCTGCGGGTATGGATCTGGCTGGCGAACCACTCCTCCAGGGCGGGTACCAAGACCCTTCCTGAAGCCCGTTGGGGAGGCCGAAGTCGCCGATGCAGCCGATGGTCCCCGAGGTGACGCTCTGGTCCTCGGGGTCGAGGAGGTAGGTCATGCAGTTGTACACCAGCCGCAGGCCCTGGTCGTTGGCGTAGAAGTCATACCCGTCGAGGTCCGTGTGGTTGTACATGGCGGCGGCTAAGAACATGCGGGCACCGCAGACGACAACCTCGGGGACGTAGACGTCGCCCGCCGGCCGATTACCCATCTGGGCGGCCAGGGGATTTTGAGTGTCCGAAAAGACGCTCACGTTGGCCAGCGCTGGTGAGAGGATCAGCAGGAAGAGGAATGTTAACGGTATTTTTCGCATTTCAAGCTCCCGTAACGCTGGTAAGCTAATCCCGGTTATCACCGAGGGATCGTTAAATCAGCCGGATGGAGTGGTTTCTCCTCCATTAATTATAGCCCGAATGTCGAGTGCGTTCAGAAGGACGGTGCAAATTTTCGCTTTGATGCGCTCGTCGAGAACCTCAAATTCGAGTATATACTACTCACCACGGTCAAAAATACCCTAAAAAACCGTTATCGTCAAGACCGGATTTTGCGGTGCGCTTGCTTTTTTTCCGCTCCACTCTTAGAATAACCCCGGTCTTTCGGTTAAGGGGGTGTCTTGAAAGTGAAGGACAAGATCAAGCGCGATCTGTTAGTCCACTACCAGCGCTTCTACCAGCGTCACAACCAGAACGCCGTGTCCAAGATGCTGGGCGGGGTGTGCCAGTCCTGCCACGTCACCGTTCCCAGCGGCAGGGCTCTATTGGTGCGTCGCGGCGAAACCATCGAGTTCTGCGAGAGCTGCGGCGCCATCCTCATCTACGAGGAGGAAAAGCATGTCCCGCCAACGGGTCGGGGCGGCTCGGCTTGACAAACGCCTGATCGCGGCCTACATTACACCGGTCGTTTTCCCGGAGGTTTCTTGGAATTGCGAAGATGACGGAGAACCTTTTTCAGACGTGCCGCGAGCGTCGTCACAGAGCGCACTCTTCGTCTTCGCCGACCCCGCTTACTCTCGCCCTGCAAGGGGAACAGGGGTAGCGGGATAATCTTTACCAGACACCCGCGCCTCGGCGAGCCGCCCGGACGCGGGTTTTTTTCTGCCGTTGATGATTACGGCCGCACCGCTGCGGACTCGAGGAGCTTTTCCATGACCGAGCCGTACAGGCCCAAAGACGTCGAAAAGAAGTGGCTGGAACGTTGGGATGCGGGCTTCTGCCGCTTCGCGCGGCCCGACCGTCCCCTGACCGGCGAAAGGCCCAAGTACTACGTCCTGGACATGTTCCCCTACCCTTCGGGGACGCTCCACATGGGCCACGCCCGCAACTACTCGATCGGGGACGTCATCGCCCGGTACCGCCACCGCCGGGGGTACGAGGTGCTGCACCCCATGGGCTGGGACGCCTTCGGCCTGCCCGCGGAGAACGCCGCCATCCAGCACGGCACCGACCCCGACGAATGGACGCGGGTGAACATCGCCTCCTTCAAAAAGACCATGCGGCGGATCGGCATCCCCTACAATTGGGACCGCGAGGTGGACACCTCGAAGCCCGATTACTACCGCTGGACCCAGTGGATGTTCCTGAAACTCTTCGAGATGGGGCTGGTGGAGCGCAAGGAGAGCTCCGCCAACTGGTGCACGAGCTGCCGGACGGTGCTGGCCAACGAGCAGGTCGTGGGCGGCCGCTGCGAGCGGTGTAAGGATGAGGTGACCCAGAAGGTCCTGCGGCAGTGGTTCTTCAAAATCACGGACTACGCCCAGGAGCTCCTGGACGACCTGGACACCCTGGAGGACTGGCCCGCCGAGGTGCGCACCATGCAGCGGAACTGGATCGGCCGCTCCGAGGGGGTCGAGTTCGACCTGCGCGTAGAGGGCTTTCCCGAGTCCTTCGGGGTTTTCACCACCCGGGTGGACACCGTTTACGGGATGACCTACGTGGTGCTGGCCCCGGGGCATCCGCTGGTGCGGCACCTGGTCGCCGGCACGGAGCGGGAGGCGGAGGTCGTCGCTTTCGTAGACCGGGTGCTCGCCCAGGACCGGTTCCTGCGCGCCGCCGACGAGACTGAAAAAGAAGGCGTCTTCACCGGGCGCCATGCGGTCAACCCCGTCAACGGCAGGCCGGTGCCCATCTGGGTGGCCAACTACGTCCTTTTGGAGTACGGCACCGGCATCGTCATGGCCGTGCCGGCCCACGACACGCGCGACTTCGCCTTCGCCAAAAAGTACGGCCTGGAGATTGTGCCGGTCGTCATGCCGCCCGGGGAGACCCTGACCGCCGACACGATGACCGACGCTTACCCCCTGCCGGGTATTTTGGCCGGCTCCGGCCCCTTCGACGGGGAAAAGTCCGCCGAGGCTGTGGAAGGCATCGCCGACATGATGGAGGCCGGGGGCTACGGCCGCCGTCGGGTGAACTACCGCCTGCGCGACTGGTGCATCTCGCGCCAGCGCTACTGGGGCACGCCCATCCCCTTGATCCACTGCGAGAAGTGCGGCGTGGTACCCGTGCCCTACGACGACCTCCCGGTGCTCCTGCCGCGGATAGCGAATTTCCGTCCCAAGGGCCACCCGCCGCTGGCCGAGGCGCGGGACTGGGTCCGCGTGAAGTGCCCGAGGTGCGGAGGCGAGGCGCGGCGCGAGGTAGAAACCCTGGACACCTTCGTGGACAGCGCCTGGTACTTCCTGCGCTACGCCAGCCAGCCCGAGGACCGGCCCTTCGACAAGGAAACCGTGGACCGCTGGCTGCCCGTGGACACCTATATCGGCGGCATCACGCACGCCATCATGCACCTGATGTACGCCCGCTTCTTCACCATGGCGCTGCGCGACGCTGGGATGCTCTCCTTCTCCGAGCCGTTCACGCGCCTGTTCACCCAGGGCATGGTGACCCTGGGCGGCAAGGCCATGAGCAAGAGTCGGGGCAACGTGGTCGGCA
>JAPLSK010000249.1 GCA_026398675.1 bacterium
CACCTCGTCTTCGTAGCAGAAGATAGGTAGAATGGCCACGGTTATCACCCTCCCTCACCACGGAGGTTAGCAGTTGAAATCCGACTCGTCAACTCGATTAAGGGATTTCCCAGACCGGATCGAAAAAGGAGTGTGTCCCGATGTCGGTCCTACGGGTTCCAGGCTAAACCCTGAATAATCGCTTGCCAAAGGGGCCCGTCTCTACGGCGGTTCCCCTCTCCCTTCTGTGTAGAGGGCTAGGGTGAGAATCGAGGATGGGATAGTAAAAGCGGCCGGGATAGGAACTGAGCGAAGCGAGCTATGCCCCTGGCAAATCCCCGCCCTATGGGATATGATTGAATCGTGCGCCACGCTCGTAGGGGCCGACCGACGGCGCGCCGTTTAGGTCGGCCCGCGTTTCCCTCTCACTGTGGGAGACTTGCGAGGCACGGGCTGGGGTGAGGGGTAACACGGCGGCCCGCAGAGGACTCGTCCTTCGGGGCCGCTCTTGCTAACCGTGGCAGAGAATTACAGCCGTTTGAAGCAGATGACCGCGTTGTGGCCGCCGAATCCGAAACTGTTGGACAGGGCGACTCTCAAGTCCAGCTTGCGGCTTCCCTCGGGAACGTAGTCCAGATCGCACTCCGGGTCGGGGTGGGTGAGGTTGGCCGTGCGGTGGACGATCCCGGCCTCGATGCTCTTCACCGTGGCCACCGCCTCCATGCCGCCGGCGGCGCCCAGGCCGTGGCCGATCATGGACTTGGTGGAGCTTATGGCCAGGCGGCGGGCGTGATCCCCGAAGACGGTCTTGATGGCCAGGGTCTCGAACTTGTCGTTGAGCTCGGTGGAGGTGCCGTGGGCGTTGATGTAGTCAATGTCCGTGGGGGCCAGGCCGGCGTCTTTCAGGGCCATGGCCATCGCCCGGGCCGCCCCTTCGCCCCCCGGCGCCGGGGCGGTGAGGTGGTAGCCGTCGCCGGACAGGCCGTAGCCCGCCAGCTCGCAGTAGATTTTCGTGCCGCGCGCCTTGGCGTGCTCCATCTCCTCCAAGAGCAGAATCCCGCACCCCTCCCCCATGATGAAGCCGTCGCGCAGGGCGTCGAATGGCCGGCTGGCCTCCTCGGGGGGGCAGTTCCTGGTCGTCAGGGCCCGTGCGGCGCAGAATCCGCCGAAACCCAGGTTGCAGATGGCCGCCTCAGCCCCGCCGGCGAGGGCGATGTCGGCCCGTCCGGCGCGGATATGGTCCAAGGCCTCTCCGATGGCGTGCGTCGCCGAGGCACAGGCCGACGTGGTGCAGTAGTTGGGCCCCTTGAGCTCCAGGCTGATCGAAACCTGCCCCGCGGCCATATCCGCGATGACCTGGGGAATGAAGAAGGGGCTGATCCCCTTCAGGCCGCGCTCCGCGAATTTACCGGCCGTCTCCTCGAGGTATTTGATGTCGCCGATGCCCACGCCGATGATGACGGCGAAGCGGTTCCGGTCAACGTCGGTTAGCGCGATGCGACCGTCGGCCAGAGCCTCCTGAGAGGCGGTGAGGGCGAACTGGACGAAGCGCCCCATCCGCTTGGCGGCCTTAGCCTCGATTGTCGCCAGGGGATCGTACCCCTTCACCTCGGCCGCCACCTTGCACGGGTACTGCTCCGGGTTCACGGCGGTGACGGTCGCCACGCCGGACTTCCCCGCCAGAAGCGCGTCCCAGGTTTCCCTGACGTTCAAACCGACCGGGGTCAGGGCGCCCAGGCCGGTGACGACGACTCGTCGGGTCATCTGAAACACCTCATAGTTTGATAAAGGCGTCCTTGAGAGACGCCGTTATAGTCGGTCATCGCCCGGGTTGGGGGACGACCTCGACGATTGCCTATTCCTTGACGTGATCCTGGAGATACTTGATGGCGTCGCCCACGGTGCGGATGCTGGCGGCGTCCTCGTCCGGTATCTCCATGTCGAACTCTTCCTCGAGCTTCATAACGAGTTCGACGGTGTCCAGGGAATCGGCGCCCAGGTCGTCCACAAAAGCTGCGTCCGGCGTCACCTGGTCGGCGTCCACACTGAGCTCGTTGACCACGATCTCCTTAACCTTGGCCTCGATCTCTTCGTAGGTCATAAAGCCTCCCGCGGGTCTCGTTGATGTCGCGAGGGGGTACTTTAGCAGTAAAACCTCGGTCGTGTCAAGGGAACCCGCAGGCCCGACCCCGGCACCCGCCGCCCCTTTTCCGGCTGCGCCGAAAAAAAGGTTGACAACCTGCCCGACCTTTTCTAGACTACCCGACGAACCGACCAGTAATACCTATTTGGTCGGTCTGTATGCCAGAGGATCATGGGAAAGGGGGAGGGCTTGTCCGAGAATACTAAACGGGCCATTCTCGCCGGCGCCAAAAGCCTTTTCATCCGCTTCGGCAAGCGGAAGACCTCGGTGGACGAGATAGCGCGCGCCGCTCAGGTCGGCAAGGGCACGGTCTACTTCCACTTCAAGAGCAAAGAGGAGATTTGGGACACCATCGTGGGCGAGGAGGTGGACAAGGCCATCGAACGCATCACCGAGTCCCTGGCTAATGTCGAGACCGCCCGGGAAAAGCTGCGCACCTATATCCAGATACGCTACCAGGTCTTCGGCGAGGAGCTGGATATCCTGAACATCCAGCAAGGCGTCCTGGACGAGCTCTTTCCGGAGATTACCGAAATTCTCGGGAAGCTGAAGACCCGGGAGATGGAGTTCCTCGGCCAAATCCTCTCCTACGGCATCGAGCGTGGGGAGTTCAGGGACGTGGATGTCGAGCTGCTCTCGATGATTCTGGTTGCGGTGCTCGACGCCACGGGCGAGTACTGGATCAGGCAGGTGCGCCTCGTCGGGGCCGAGGGCGCCATGAACAACCTCTTAAACGTCTTCTTGCACGGCCTCTTGAAAACCGACTGACACCGCCTTTAGGGGAATCTTGGATAAAATCGCCGCTTTCGTCGTCCGCCACCGCTGGCCGGTCCTCGTCGCCGTCCTCGCCGTTACCGGCTTTTTCTTCTGGGGCATGGGCAAGCTCGTGGTCAAGACCGACTTCATGGCCTCCATAGACCCCGAAGAGCCGGTGGTTAAGCTCTACGACTACATGGGAGAAACCTTCGGCGGCAATGACGTCGCCCTCGTGGGCCTGGAGGCGGACGACGTCTTCCGGCGCGACGTTCTCGGGGCGATGCGGGGCTTCGCCCGGAAGGCCGAGGCTTTGGCGGGCGTGGACTCCGTCCTCTGCCTGACCGAGATGATGGACATCAAGAAGACCGAGGGCGGCATCGAGGTCGGCGACCTTTTCGCCCCCGGCGAGCTGCCGGACCAGAAGGACATAGACGCCCAGCGCGGCTACATCCTGGGAAAGGAGATGTACACAGGCATCTTCGTCTCTCCCTCGGGGAAATTCGCGGTCATCCTGGTCCGCCTCACCGGCAACGGGGACGTGGACCGGGTCGCGCTGGGTCAGGAGCTGCGTCGCACAGCCGAGGATGGGTTCACCGGGACGGGCGTGAAGCTCTACTACGCCGGGCTGCCCTTCCAGATCTACTACATGGACCGGATCGTCCAGGGCGACATGAGCCTCTTGACTCCCGTGGTCTTCGGCCTGGTGGCGCTGGTCCTGGGGCTCTTCTACCGTCGCCTGGCGGGCGTATTTCTGCCGCTGGCGGGCGTGGGGTTCGCCGTGATCTGGAGCCTGGGGCTCATGGGGCTCACCGGGACCCCCATCTCTCTCCTGACCGGCGTCCTCCCGGTTGTGTTGGTGGCGGTGGGCTCGGCCTACGCCATCCACATGGTTAGCCGCTACGTGGATGAAAGGCGACTCTGCGACGACCGGCGCGAGGCGACCCGGCTCGCTTTCTCCCACGTCGGGGTGCCGGTGCTCTTCGCCGGGCTGACCACGGTGGTCGGCTTCGGGTCCCTGGCGAGCGCCAACATCCAGATTATCCGGGAAATGGGCCTCTTCGCCGCCTTCGGCATCTTCGGCGCCACCGTCATCTCCCTGACCCTGGTCCCGGCGGTCCTGGCCATAATCGGCGGCTCGGTGAAGCGGGACTTCGTGAACCGCATGGTCGAGCCGGGAAAATTCTCCCACGCCACGGCCCGCTTCATCGAGAGGCGCCCGAGGCTCATCTGCCTCGGCGTACTGGTCCTCTTCGTCGCGTGTATCGTCGCCCTCCCCTACGTGCGGCGCGAGGTGAACCTGGTCGAGTTCTTCCCGGAGGACTCCACCATGCGCTCGAGCGAGCGTGTCATAGAAAAACACTTCGGCGGCAGCGTGCCGATGCAGGTGTACGTGCAGGGGGACATCCGCCACCCCAGCGTCCTGGCGCGCATGGAGCGCATCGAGAAGCTGATGCGTTCCCAGGTTGGGCACGGCGCCCAGAGCATCGGGGCGCTCCTGCGCGAGCAACGCCGGATCGTTCAGGTTGACCGGTTCGTTCCCCT
>JAPLSK010000250.1 GCA_026398675.1 bacterium
GACCTTTCGGGCCGCCTGATCACGACCCTGGTGGACGACACTTTGACGGCCGGTCGTCACGCTCTCGGCTGGGACGGCACAACCTCCCGCGGGACGGGCGTGGAGTCCGGCGTTTACTTCTACAAACTCGATACCGAAACCAACAGCGCAACCCGGCGACTGGTCCTCGTTCGCTAAAGAGTGGCGAGATGACGAAAGGGACCGGCGACGGTCCCTTTTTCACGGCGGAGCGAACCGAGCGAACCGAGCGAACCGAGCGAAGCGAGCTACGCCCCGGCGAACCGAGCTACGCCCCCGGCGAAACGCTCGCGTACGTCGTATAATCGAGCCGGTGCGACCGGTGCGAGCTGGTCGGTACGAGGGAGGCTTCATGGAACCCGGAAAAATCTACGTCGCCGGGGAATGGACACCGGGGAAAGCGGAACCCATCGCCGTCACCAATCCTTACACGGGGGAGGAGGTCGCGTTGGTCGGCGCAGCGTCGGCGGACCAAGTGAGGACGGCCTGCTCGGCGGCGAAAAACGCCTTCACGGAATACGGCCGCTGGCCGGCACACCGGAGGACCGAGGTGGTGGCCGGTCTCCGCGACGCCGTCCGGGGACGGAAAGAAGAATTGGCCCAAATCCTAGTCGCCCAATGCGGCAAGCCGATCACCCTGGCCCGGGCCGAGGTGGAGCGCAGCATCGAGACGCTGACCCTGGCTTCCAAGTGCCCCCGCTGGATGTCCGGTCACGAGGTACCGCTGGATTCCTCGCCCGTAGGCCGGGGGATGCTCGGGCTGGCCCGTCGGGTTCCCATCGGGCCGATAGCCGCCATCACCCCGTTCAACTTCCCCTTGAACCTCACCGCGCATAAACTGGGCCCCGCCCTGGCCGTGGGCTGCACGGTGGTGCATAAGCCGGCCTCGGCCACGCCGCTGGACGCCTTCGTGCTGGCGGAGATTCTGGACGGCCTGGGCCTGCCGCCCGGCACGTACAACCTGGTGCCGGGCCGGGGAGCCGATGTTGGGGAGCCGCTCTGCGCGTCCAAGGAGCTGCGGGCCATCACCTTCACCGGGTCCGGCGACGTCGGACGCTGGCTCACCACCCGGGCGGGAATGAAGAAGCTGACCCTGGAGCTCGGCTCCACCGCCGCGGCCATCGTCGCAGCCGACGCCGACCTGGACTTCGCCGTCCCGCGGCTTGTCCGGGGCGCCTTCAGTTTCGCCGGCCAGAGCTGCATCAGCCTCCAGCGCGCCTTCGTCGAGCGGGGGATTTTCAATGACTTCTGCGACCGCTTTATCGGAGAGACGGAGGCGCTGGGCGTGGGCGACCCGACGCGGGAAGACGTCCTGGTGGGGCCGATGATTTCCGCCGCCGAGGCGGACCGGGCCTTTTCCTGGATCGAGGAGGCCCGGGCGGGTGGAGCGATGGTGCTCACCGGGGGGACGCGCGAGGGGAACGTCATCCGGCCGACGGTCCTCGCCGGCGTGCGGCTGGAGATGAAGGTCGTCGAGCGGGAGGTCTTCGCCCCCGTGGTGAGCCTGGTACCCTACGACACGCTCGACGAGGCCATCGCGTGGACCAACCGGAACGACTACGGCCTGAACCTCTCCATTTTCACGAAAAATCTGGACGCGGCGCTGCGGGCTGCGGACGAGCTCGAGGCCGGGGCGGTGCTGGTCAACGAGTCGCCCACCTGGCGCGCCGACATCATGCCCTACGGCGGCGTCAAGGGCTCGGGGATGGGCCGGGAGGGGACGCGCTACGTCTTCGGTGAACTCACCGAGCCCAAGCTCATCGCCTTCCGGAGATAATAAAACGAGGCGGTCCGCAGAGGACTCATCCTACGGGGCCGCCCTACATTCCCCTCCACCCGTGGGAGGAACATCCCCTCACAGGCCGGGGGCGAGGGCTCTGGCCAATAACCCCGGACGCTCGTAAATAATCCGTATATAATAAAGAGATAAGGTATTATTAAAGGCGAAATTATATGCATTATTACCCGTAACCTTACTCGTTCTTGCCGAACGAGACGCCGCACCGGACGGTAACTCTACCACGCCCTACCGCCGCCGGTGAGCTTGGACGTTAGCCATACACGTAAGGAGAATGCTCGATCATGACATCAAAACAACAACGGGAAGCCCTGGAATACTTCAGGAAGCACGCCGAAGAATGGAGGTCGAAAGCCGAGGGACTCGGGAGCACCGAGGTGAATGTCATCGAGCAAAGAAATAGGTACGTCCTTGCGATTGCGGATGAGAATCCCGCGATGCGGTCGTTTCTCGATGTCGGGTGCGGCACGGGAGAACTCGTCTGCCATGTCGCCAGACGCGGAGTTGACGCCGTTGGTGTGGATTACGCACAAGAGATGATAGATTTGGCATCCCAAAAAGCTATTGATGAGGCCGTTACACAAGCCAAATTCATGTGCTGTTCCATCTTTGACTTCGAGATACCCAGTAAAAGCTATGACCTTATTTCAGCAAATGGTTTCATCGAATATATCTCTCAGCAAGAAATGAACACCTTTTTCGATCTCGTCACGGATGCCCTTGCTCCAGGGGGTTCGTTCGTCGTCGGCTCTCGCAACCGCCTCTTCAACCTCGTCTCCATGAATGATTTCACGCTGCAAGAACTGGAGGTCGCCGATATTGAACTTCTCATCAGGGAGGCGGTGAAGTGGACTACCGCAAAGCGGATTGCGGATGTTCTAAGTGCGGATTGCGCGCCGCTCCAGGCACCCATGACGGAACAAGCGAAGACCGGAATTGACGTAATGACGCGATTCCAATACACCCCATTACAGTTGATCGGTTTATTGCGCGCCAGAGGCTTGCAAGCTGTCGAGGTGTATCCCGTGCATATTCACGGCGTACCGCCTTCATTTTGCGAGACGAACGCACAGATTCACTCATCCATCGCCGACCTGCTGCAAGTTCACGCCAGACACAACACACAGCTTCTCGTGCATGCGTCCGCATTTATGCTGCACGTCAAGAAAGAAGAATAGTTGCAGAGCGTTCTTACAATCGTCATGTACCATTACGTGCGGATTCTCCGATACTCCCGTTATCCTGAAATCAAGGGCTTGTCCATAAACGACTTTGAAGAGCAGATAAGCTACATCAAGAAACACTACAACGTCATCAGCGGCCAAGAATTGATGGACGCGATCGTCGAAGGTGCGCCACTGCAGCCCCATCCGCTCATGCTGACCTTCGACGATGGTTACATAGACCATTTCACGGAGGTATTCCCGGTTTTAGATCGAGAGAACCTGCATGGGTGCTTCTTTCCAACAGCCAGGTGCATACTCGAGCACAAAGTGCTCGACGTGAACAAAATTCACTTTGTGCTCGCGAGCGCCCCTGATAAGCGATCTCTCGTCGAGCACATCTGTAATCGTATTGATGAAAGCCAATCCCGCTACGACCTGCCGGCATCCTCTGCGTACTGGGAGAAGATAGGTAGGCCGAGTCGTTACGACACCGCCGAGGTCATTTTCTGTAAGCGCACACTGCAGCGCGAGTTGCCGCTCGAACTGAGAAAAGCCATTACAGATGAACTATTCAGCCGATATGTAACCGGCGATGAAGACTCTTTCTCGCGAGAACTGTACATGAATCGTGACCAGATCCGAGCACTCCAAGAATGCGGAATGTATGTGGGATCCCACGGATATGATCACATCTGGCTGAATACTCTTTCCACTCAAAAACAAGAAAACGAAATTGATAAGTCACTCGAGTTTCTCGAGTCTGTCGGTGGGAATGATCAACGCTGGATCATGTGCTATCCCTATGGGGCATACGACGAATCTCTGCTATCGGTTTTGAAGTCCCGTAACTGTGTTGCCGGGCTGACCACGGAAGTCGGTGTCGTCTCTCCCGGTAAGAACAATGCACTCACACTGCCCCGCCTCGACACCAACGATCTGCCGAAGGACTCAAACGCGGATGCTAACGAGTGGACTCTCAAGGCTAAGGGATAGAGACGGCTGATAAAGCGGCGGCCCGCAGAGGACTCGTCCCACGGGGCCGCCCTACACATTCAGAGGGCTAGGGTGAGGGGCAATTAAACGGGCGGGTGTGGACACCCGCCCCTACGAATAATGTGTGAATCCCGCGTCTACCCCGTAGGGGCCAACCTTTAGGTCGGCCCTAGAGCGTTCCCAATGGAGCGCAAAGCGACGCTACCCCGGTTCGTTTAACAACCGCTCCACCAGCTCGTTGACCAGACCGGGGTCGGCCTTGCCCCGGGTGGCCTTCATCACCTGCCCCACGAAGAATTTCTGCAACTGGGTCTTGCCCGCCAAATACGCCTCGCGCTCGGTGGGGTGCTCCGCGATGACCCGCCGGACCGCCTCCTCGATGCTGCCCTCGTCGGAAATTTGCCCCAGGCCGTGCTTTTCCAGGAGCTCCACCGGCGAGCCCTCATCCCGGTACGCCCGCTCCAGGACCTCCTTGGCCGCCTTCCCGCTGAGCTTCCCGCTCTCGACAAGGTCAATCAATTCCGCCAGTCGAACCGGCGTCAGGGGGCAATCGCCGAAGCCGCGGTTCTCCTCCTTCACGAGCGCCGCCAGGTCGCCGTTGACCCAGTTGGCGGCCGACTTAAAAGGAGCGCCGGCACCGACGACCGCCTCGAAGTAGCGCAGCCGGTCCCGCTCCGCCACCAGCACCCAGGCGTCGTAGCCCGAAAGACCGGCGGCGTGCAGACGCTCGCGCGCCCGCTGGGGCAGCTCGGGCAGCCCGGCCCGTATCTCCTCCACCCACTCCCGCGGAATCGCGAGCGGCGGGATGTCCGGCTCGGGGAAGTAGCGGTAGTCCATCGCCTCCTCCTTCACCCGTCCGGGCAGGGTCGTCCCCTCGCGGTCGTCCCAGTGCCGCGTCTCCTGAATCACCTTCCCCCCCGAGGCCAGAATCCCCGTCTGGCGCTCGAACTCGTACTCCAGCGCCGCCTTGACCGCCTTGAACGAGTTCAGGTTCTTCACCTCAACCTTGGTCCCCAACTTTTTCGAATCCGCCGGGGCCGCGGAGATGTTGGTGTCCACCCGCAGCGAGCCCTCCTCCATGCTGCACGAGGAGACGTCCAGGTACTCCAAGGTTTCTTTCAGCGCCGTGAGGTAGGCGTGGGCGACCTCGGGGCTGGGGATGCAGGGCTCGGTGACGATTTCCATGAGCGGCACCCCGGAGCGGTTGAAATCTATAAGCGTGCCGCCCTTGGAGAAGTGGACCGCCTTGGCGGTGTCCTCCTCGAGGTGCACCCGGCTGATTTTTACGACGGTGTCGGCCCATTCGCCGTAGCGCTCCAAGGGGAAGCGGAACTCTCCCCCCCACCCGACGGGCACCGGGTGCTGGCTTATCTGATAGCCCTTGGGCAGGTCGGGGTAGAAGTAGTTCTTGCGGTCGAAGTGGGTGTTTTCGGAAATTTCGCAGCCCAGAGCCAGGGCGACGCGGACGGCCTTCTCGAAGACGCCGCGGTTGGGGACGGGGAGCGCGCCGGGCTGGCCGGTGCACACCGGGCAGACGACCGTGTTGGGCTCGGCGCCGAACACGACGGCGCAGCCGCAGTAGGCCTTGCTCGCGGTATCGAGCTGCAGATGAACCTCGAAGGCGATGGTGGGCCGATAATCGGTGCTCACGAAAGCCTCCGCCTCAGGGGATGACCGCCAGCTTGCCCACGGCGTCTCCCTTTGGTCCTTGAGCATAGTAAATATACACGCCGCCCGCCAGGGGGACGCCGCTGGAATTCGTCGCATCCCAGGTGTGCCGCCAGGTGGCCAGGCCGCCCTCGACGAAGGGCCCCTCGTCGGCCGTCCCCTCGTAGACCAGCGAGCCCGCAATATCGTACACCCGGATCAGCCCGCCGGCCGGCATCCCGGCGAAGGTGAGCGTCGTGTGCCCTCGACCGGGACGGAAGGGATTGGGATACACGTAGGGATCGCGTGGCTCCAGGGCCACCTCGTCGGCGAAGAGCGCCTCGGCGGCGGCGAAGGCCGTGGCGAGCCGGGCCGCGTGGAGAATCTGGCCCGGGCTCAGCGTGTCGCGGGTGTCGTGGACGGTGCCGATGTTGTAGTTCCGTTCGTCGTCCTACGGGTAGTACTCGCCGAGGAGCACCGCCAGGAAACCGGCGTCCCAAAAACCCACCGCCTCCAGGTCGAGAATCGCCCGGCAGTCGAAGCCGGGGGTTTTCGCCAGGAACCTGCGGCCGCCCGACTGGCCTAAATCTCCCCCCGAGTAGCGGGTGGCGGTGAAGAGAAATCCCAGGTCGCGCTCGGTCTCCAGAGCGCCCAGCGCCTTCGCGGCGACGAGCGCCGCCGCCGTTCCCGAGCCGTTGGCGTCGGCCCCCGGCGCGTCGAACCAGGGGTTCTCCGAGGTGCAGTCGTAGGGCGCGATTACCAAAGGACCCGGCTCCCCCGAGGCGCCGGTTTTGTGGGCGAAGACGTTCACCGCCGGCGGCAGGCCCAGGTCGTCGATTCTGTTCGTCCAACCAATCCCGCCGTCTTCGGTCAGCTCGAAAGCGCCGTACCCCGCGGCGAACCAGCGTTCGGAGTCCATGGCGACGAGCGCCGTCCGGTTCCCCTCGTCGGGGAGGTCGGACGGCTCGCGCAGATACTCCCAGGTATCGCCGCCGTCGGCGGTCGCGAGCACACAGCCGCCGTAGCCCACCGCCACGGCGTTCGTCGCCGACAACGCCACGACGTCGCCTAGGTACTCGTACTCCGGGCCGTCGAAGCGGTGGACCGTTTCCCAGCTCGCGCCGCCGTCGGTGGTGCACAGGATGGTCTCGTAGTCGTTACCCACGGCGAAACCGGTGTCCGCGTCGGCGAGGGAGAGGTTGACGACGAGGGGGCCGTCGGCCGACCAGAGCTCCCAGGTCTCCCCGCCGTCCGTGGTCCGTGAGATGCATCCCCGGTATGGGGAGCCTGTCGTCCCGCCGCAGAGCCAGCCCGTATCCTCGTCGAGGAAGAACATCCCGAAGCAGACGGCGCCGGCCGGGAAGCCGTGGTTCAAATAATTCCAGTGCTTCCCGCCGTCCGTGCTCTTCAGGGCCGCCATCCCGTCGGGGGTGTAGCCGGCGAGGTAGATCACGTCGGCCGACGGCCGCGCCAGCGCGGTGACGGTAAGGTTACCTTCTCCGGGAAGCTCGAAGGCCGTCCAGGTCGCCCCGCCGTCTTCGCTCTGGAGAAGGGTTCCCGAGGAGCCGGCGGCTGAAACTTTCGATGGGTCGGCGGCGGCGTAGGCGACCTCGTACAGGCTCGCTGGAACGGATCCGTCGTCCCGTCGCGTCCAGGCAAAACCTCCGTCCGAAGATGTGTAGATGAGCCCGGCCTGCCCCACGGCGCAGAGATTCTCCCCGGCGGAATCCGCGTCGGAGAAGACCAGCGTGGTGAAGAAGGGGTCCTCGGTCACCTCGTAGCCCCAGGCTCGCAGGGAGGCGGCCAGCGAGGCGCCGGTATCGAAGCAGCCCGAGGTTGGGGTGAAGCGGGTGTCCTCGGCGAGGACGAGGTCGAGGGCGTCCTCGACGTCCCCTGCGTTGACGAGGTCCACCAGCGCCGCCACCTCCTCGGAGTAGGGCGCCGGCGAGTAATCCTGGGCCGCGGGGGACGGAGGGCCCTGGGTCGTCGAAATGAACTCGCCGTGGGGTGAAACAGCCGTCTGACCCGCGGCGAGATTAAAAAGTGCGATGGATAAAAGCGTCAGTCCACGCAAAGCGGGCCGTCCTAGCCGACGGTGCTGAAGATGTTCAACAGGAGCTGGAGGAGCTCGTTGCTCTCGAGCTCCATCTGCTGGCGGAGGAAGCGGCGCCCTTCGACCCCGAAACGTACCAGGCGCTGGTAGGTGAAGCTCTTCGTGAGGTCCCGCCGGTCCTGCACCGAAACCACCTCGTAGCTGCCGTTCCGGCGGGTCAGGAGCCCCAGATCCAAAAAGATGCTCAGGGCCAGCCGGGCCTCCCCACGGGTCAGACACCGGTCGCTCAGTTGGACGATGATGTCGTCGTTGAATGGACCGTCCTTGGGCAGGTCGCGGTATACCTCCGCCAGACGCACGCGGTCCAGCGTCTTGTGTTGCCACTCCTTGACGTCGTGCCGCTCGTAGAGGAGAACCAGGTGCAGGTTCCGGGCGATCCGCCCCAGCTCCCGCAGGAGAATCGCGTCGTAAGGGTTGTCGAAGGGATCGCAGACGCAGGCCCACACCTCGGGGAGAACCTTGAATCCGCCGACGGCCAGGGTCTCCCAGAAGAGGTAGTGCCGATTGTCCAGATCAATGGGGACGGTGGCGGGGAGATACCCGCGCAGGGCGAGGAAGCGCTGGATGGTCCTGCGGCGGTTCGAGCCGGCGTAGATGACCGTCGGCCCCGCGGCCACGATCTCCAGGAGGTCGTCCATGGTCTCCGAATCGCGCCGGTCGTCCACGGACACACCGGAGGGACCGCTCTCCACCCGCTCCTCCAGGTCGAAATCCAGTACGCGGAGCTGAATGTTGGAGCCGGCGTGGAAGGTGTTGCGCTCCACGTGGAAGGCGACGTCGAAGGGACGGCCGCGGGGCAGGTAACTGGCCAAATCGGCCCGCCCGAAGGCGATGGCCTCCAGCGACGCGCCGTCCTGGGAGAGTACGAGCTTGAGATGGTTCTTCCCCACGACCCGGGGCTCGTCGGCCAGCACGACCCCACCGGCGTTGAACACCGGCTCGGGGTTGCCGATGCCGTAAGGATCGAGTCTCTCTATTTCCCACAGGAGCTGCTCGTTGATGGCGGTCAGGCGGAGCTCGGCGTCAATCTCGAGGAGTGGGTGGGGCGCGATGGGCCTGCGCCGGGCGATTTCGTTGATCCGTAGCCGGAGCTCCGGGAGGTTGGCGAACTTGATGCGTACGCCGGCGGCGTGGAGGTGGCCGCCATAATCCTCGATGACGTCGGCGCACTCGTCCAGGGCGCCGATGACGTCGAAATCGCCGTATCCCCGGGCCGAGCCTCGGCCCATCTCGCCGAAGACGAGCGCCGGCCGGGAGAAACGGTCGGCCAGCCGGGCCGCGACTATCCCCACCACGCCCGGGTGCCAGTCGTTGCTCCCCACGACGATGACCGGCACCACCTCGAAGGCGATGTCGTCCTCGGCCAGAGCCATGGCCTCCCGGGTCGTCTCGGACTCGATCAACCGCCGCTGACGGTTGAGCGACTCCACGCGCATCGCCAACCGGTAGGCCTCGTCGGCGTCCTCGGAGAGCAAGAGCTCTACCCCGACCTCGGCGGTGGCGATGCGGCCGGCGGCGTTGAGCCGCGGAGCCAGAACGTAGGAGAGCTGCTTCGCCCCGATCCGCCTCCCCCCCAGACCGGCCGAATCTATGAGCGCGGCCAGCCCCAGGCGGGGGATGCTGTTCATCCGGGACAACCCGGCCACCACCATGGCGCGGTTTTCGTCCACCAGGGGCGAGACGTCGGCCACCGTGCCCAACGCGACGAGGTCCAGGTACTCCTCGGGATCCGGCCCCCGGCCGAGGGTCATGGAAAGGGCGCTGATGACCTTGAAAACGGTCCCCACCCCGGCCAGACCGGAGAAGGGATAACCGGAGCCGACGACGTTGCCGTTGATGATGGCCAGGGCATCGGGCAGCTTCTCGTCGGCGAGATGGTGGTCGGTGATGATGAGGTCCAGCCCCAGCTCCCTGGCATGCCGGGCGGCCTCGTGGGCTGTGACCCCGCAGTCGTTCGTCACGAGGAGGCCGTACCCGGCGGCCTTCGTCTCGGCCACCACCTTGGGGGAGAGGTCGTACCCCTGGGTCAGCCGGTTGGGGACCATGTGGCCGACGCGGGCGCCGATGCGGCGGAGGAAGTCCACCAGCGCCACCGTGCCCGTGATGCCGTCCACATCGTAATCCCCGAAAACGAAGATGCCCTCGCCCTCTTCCACCGCCCGAATGATCCGTTTGACCACCGTCTCCATCTGGAGGAACTTGAACGGGTCGTGGTGGACGGCGCCGGAGAGGAAGGAAAATGCCTCGGCGGGATTGCTCACGCCGCGGTTGAGGAGCACCTGGGCCGTGACCGGGTGGATGAGGAGCTCGCGGCAGATGCGGTGCCGACCCCGCCAGTCGGGGGGCGACGCCCTCCACTCGAAACGCTTCGCTCCTCCAAGGCCCACCATGTTCGACTCTTTCCGGTCCCGCTCCGCCGGGGAGCGGGGAGATTAACCCAGAACGTCCCGGTGGTCCACCGGGGGACGGTAAGGCTTGACGTACCGCTTGATGAAGGCCAGCACCTGGTCGCGGTTCGTGCCTTTCGGGTTTTCTTCGCCTGGGGCCGGTCCGAACCAGAGGTTCACCCCGCGCCAGGGGTCCAACCGGCTCGGCCGGTAACTCGGAGTGAGCATCACTCCGAACCGATCGGCGTAGTAGCAGCGGAAGTGGCTCCAGGGCCGCCTGAAGCGGAAAAAGAGCCGGCGCCAGACCAAGCCCTCGCCGTCGAAGGAGTAGCTCGAGGGCAGGAAAAACCCGTTGAGGACGAAGAAAATCACGGCTCCGCCGGCCAGCCCGATTGCCGGACCACCGGCATAGTAGATGAGGAAAATCACCATCAGGCTCAGGACCACGATCCCGGCCAGGGCCCGCCAGGGGTAAAGCGCCGGGGGGTACACCCACCAGGACAGCTCGTCATTCTCTTCGGGCATCGGTCATCCTTGCAGGATCTTGCGCTGGAGCTCCACCAGCTCGTTGATCCCCTTGGTGGCAAGATCGAGCAGCCGGTCGAGGGCGGCGCGGTCGTAGAGCTTGCCTTCGGCGGTGGCCTGGACCTCGATCAGGTTTCCGGCGCCGGTCATCACCACGTTGGCGTCCACGTCGGCGGCCAC
>JAPLSK010000251.1 GCA_026398675.1 bacterium
CCGACGGGCAACCTAGACCCCGAACTCTCGGAAAAAATCATGGTCCTTCTGCGCAAGATAGCCACGCGCGGGACCACGGTCATCGTGGCCACCCACAACTACGAAATGGTCAAGCGCGTCGAGGCGCGCGCCATACACATCGAGGCCGGCCAGGTGCTGGTGCAGTGATGGACCGTTGCCATGTTTGACATCAAACCCTACATGGAAAGGCTCGCGGAGTTCTGCCAACGGTGGAGGATAACCGAGGTGGCACTCTTTGGCTCGGCGCTGCGCGACGACTTCGGTCCGGACTCCGATATAGATCTGTTGGCACGTTTCGAGCCCGAGGTCCATTGGTCTATCCTAGACCACGTCCAGATGGAGGACGAGCTGGCCGAGCTCTTCGGGCGAAAGGTGGACCTGGTGAGCCGAATGGCCATGGAGGAGAGCCGGAATCCTTACCGTAAAGAAGAAATACTCTCGACGGCGCAGATAATATATGCCGGCTGATGATATAAGCTTTGCAAAGGATATTCTCGAAGCCGCTAAGGATGCCGTTGATTTCGTCAGCAACCTGAGCCGGCTTGAATTTGAGGAGGATATCAGGACTCAGGCGGCGGTGATACAAAGACTGACGGTTATCGGGGAGGCCGTCAAACGGCTTTCTCAGGGAATTCAAGAGCGATACCCGGATATCCCGTGGAGTAAAATGGCACGGATGGGGGATTTACTCGTTCACTACTACCACAGGATTAATTTTTCCGAAGTCTGGGACACGCTGAAAAACGACTTGCCGACACTGATTGAGAATATAAAGTCTTTTCTCGGCGAGGACTGACCGTGGGCAACCTGGGCTACTACATTCGTGAGGGTTTTTCCGGCCTGCGGCGCGGCGGGTCCGGCAGCGCCGGTGCCGTGCTCACCGTCGTGCTCTCCATCCTGGTCCTCGGCGTCGTCCTGTTGGTGGTCCGCAACCTCCAGCTCCTGGTGGAGGAGGCCCGCGCCGAGGTCGAGGTCGAGGCGTACGTCGCCGGCGACCCCTCCCCCACGGAGCTCTCCTATATCGAGACCTCCATCACCGGGCTCCCCGGCGTCGAGGCGGTCCGCTACGTCTCCAAGGCCGAAGCCCTCGACGAGCTGCGCGTCATGCTCGGCGCGGACCAATACCTCCTCTCCGAGATAGAGGAAAACCCCCTCCCGGCTTCCTTCCGCCTCACGTTGACCCCGGATTACCGCACCGACGAGCGGCTGGCCCAGATATCCGATCAGCTCGAGCTCGTCCCGGGCGTGACCCGCGTTTCCTACGGGCGGGAGTGGGTGGAGTCTCTTTCGGAAATAGTGCGCATCGCCGGGCTCGGGGGGCTGGTCATCGGCGGGGTGCTGGCGCTGGCCTCGGTCCTGGTTGTGGGCAACGCCGTGTCGCTCTCGGTTTACATGCGGCGGGATGAGATAACGATTCTCAAGGTCGTCGGCGCCACGCACGGCTTCATCCGACGACCCTTCGTCGTTGAGGGTTTCCTGGTGGGAGTCCTGGGTGGGGCGATCGGGGTGGCGTTATCCTACATCCTCTACGCCACGGTGGGCCGGCTCGTCGGTGCGAGCACTTTTCTGCCCTGGGAGTGGTGGCTGGGGCTGGTGGGTCTGGGCGCGCTCGTCGGCGTCATCGGGAGCTTCTTCGCCGCCGCCGCCCACGTCCACCGCGCGAAGTAAAA
>JAPLSK010000252.1 GCA_026398675.1 bacterium
CGCTTCCGGCCGATGCCCGGGACGCGGGTCAATTTCACCAGGTCGCCCGAGGCCAGCGCGCCCAGCAGCTCCGCCGGCTCCAGGACCGACAGCGACGCCAGCGCCAGCTTCGGACCCACCCCCGACCCGCCCAGGAGCAGCCGGAAGACCTCCCGCTCGCCAGGTTCCTGGAAGCCGAAGAGCGCCGGACCCGTCTTCTCGTTCCAGCAGAGTTCGGTCAAGAGCCGGACCCTTTCCCCGGTTGCGGCGCGCTGGAGCCGACCGTAAACCACCAGGGAAATGGAAACGTGGTACCCCACGCCGCCGACCTCGAGGACCACCGCCCCGGGGCTCACGCTGACCACGATGCCGGAGAGGGATGCGATCACCCGGTCCTCCCGGTTTGCAGGATGGTATGGAGGCGCCAGCGGTCGCGGTCGCCCGGCCGCTTCGCCCGGCAGGCGAAGTAAATCCGCATCACCGACCCGTCGGCGGTGCGCACGGTGTAGCGGTGTTTCCGGAGATAAATTTCACCCGAGGGGCAGGGGCCGTATCCCTTGGTCTGTTCCAAAACCTCGGCCACGGCGTACTCCCGCCCCCGCCAGAGAAATTTCCCCGGCAGGGCCGGCTCGCCCCGGCTGGTCCCGGTCGTGTCGAAGCTCCCGGCCACCGGGGTTATCGCCTCGCCGACGAAGGTCTCCGCCACGTTCGTCCTCCGAGTAGGCCGGTATCCGTAAGCCAGGGGGCCGTCCCGACCGTTCGATTACATGCCCCCGGGAGGGGGTGTCTTTTCCCGGTCGGTACGCAAAAAGCTCTTTTCACCCGCTACCGGCAGGCGACCGGGGCGCGCAGGAGGTGGCAGATGGCGGCGGCGAGGGCGTCCGAGGCGTCGTCGGGGACGATTGGCGCGTCCAGCCCCAGTATCCGCTGCACCATGAACGCCACCTGCTCCTTGGCGGCCCCGCCGCGGCCGGTGACGGATTTTTTTATATCCCGGGGGGCGTACTCAAAAACGGGCACCCCGGCGCGTCTGGCGGCCAGGACCGCCACGCCCCGCGCGTGACCCAGAAGGATGGCCACCTTCGCGTTCTTGGCCGTGAAGACCGTCTCCACCCCCGCGGCCTCGGGCGCGAACCGGGACAGGACGGCGGTGAGCTCCAGGTAAATCCGCTCGAGGCGGTCGGCCAGCGGGTCGCCCGCCCGGGTGGGGATGCAGCCGTAGCCGAGGCAGTGGAAGCTCGATCCCCGACCTTCCACCACCCCCCAGCCGGTGCGGGTCAGCGAGGGGTCGAGGCCGATTACCCTCACTCTTCCAGCTCGAGGTCGTCGGGGATGTTGTAGTTTGTGGATACTTTTTGGACGTCCTCGTTGTCCTCGAGGGCCTCGAGGAGGCCGATGACCTTGCGCCCCTCCTCGCGGGGGAGGTCCACGGGGGATTTGCTCACGTAGGAGATGGAGCTTTCGAGGATGGGGAAGCCGCCCTTTTCGATGGCCTCGTGGACGTGGGAGTAGTCGGCGATCCGGGTGAGAACCTCGAAGAAATCGCCCTCGTCGGTGATGTCCAGGACGCCGGCCGCGAGACCCACCTCCATCAGGAGCTCCTCGTCGGCCTCCCGGTCCACGAGGATGAGCCCGCGCCGGTCGAAGGCGAAGCTGGCGGAGCCGGACTTGGCCATGCGTCCGCCGCGCTTCTCGAAGATGTGCCTGATCTCCGGGGTGGTGCGGTTGGCGTTGTCGGTGATGACCTCGACGAGGACGGCGACGCCGCCGGGTCCGTAGCCCTCGTAGAGGTGCTCCTCGATGACGACGCCGGGGAGCTCGCCTGTGCCGCGCATGATGGCCCGCTGGATGTTCTCCTTGGGCATGTTCTCGGCGGTGGCGCTGGAGATGGCGGCTCGGAGTCGCGCGTTGAGGTCGGGGTCGCCGCCGCCCTCCCGGGCCGCGATGGTCACTTCCCGGATGAGCCGGGTGAAAATCTTCCCGCGCCGGGCGTCCTTGACGCCCTTTTTGCGCTTGATGGTGGACCACTTGGAGTGTCCGGACACCGCTAGTCCTCCGCGGGATGGCCGTTGGGCGCTACGGGGGTATTAGTATACGATTTTCCTATTCGATAAGCAGGGTGCGTTTACGGTTA
>JAPLSK010000253.1 GCA_026398675.1 bacterium
CTCCTCGGTGAGGAAGAAATCGTAATCGCTCCGGACCGCGGCCTGCACGGCGTAATGCTCGGGCGCGTGGGCGGCCAGAATCGCCCTCCCCGGCCAGACCCCCCGCCCGGCCCGACCGATGACCTGGTATAAAAGGGTGAAGGTCCGCTCGGCGGCGCGGAAATCGGGGACGGCCAGCCCGGCGTCGGCCCGCAGGACGCCGACCAGCGTCACTTTCGGGAAGTGCAGCCCCTTGGCCACCATCTGCGTGCCCAATAGAATATCGGCCTGACCGGCGGCGAAGCGGGAGAGCACTTTCTCGTGTCCCGCGGCCCCGGTCGCGGTGTCCGTGTCCAACCGGACCACCCGGGCGAAGGGAAGCTGGCGGACCAGCTCCTGCTCTACCCGCTGGGTGCCCGCGCCGAATATCCCCAGGGCGTCCGGGTCGCCGCAAGAGGGGCACGCCTTCGGCCTGCCCTCATGGTGCCCGCAGTGGTGGCAGCGCAGCTCTCCGACAGGTTCGTGGAGCACCAAGGGGACGCCGCACCCCGGACAGAGGGGGATGTAACCGCAGGCCTCGCACCGGATCTGGGTGGCGAATCCGCGCCGGTTGAGGAGGACTATCGCCTGCCGCCCCTTCCCGATCTCGTGGTTGAGCGCCTCCAGGAGTTCGACGGGCACGAGCTGCTCGCGGGGCCGGCCGCGCATGTCCACCAACTGGACCGTGGGGAAGCTCGCCCCGTCCACCCGCTCGGTGATCCGGAGCCGCTCGATCCTCTCCTCCTGAACCAGCTTGGACGTCCAGACGCTGGGGGTGGCGCTGCCCAGCACCAGGACCGCCCCCTCGATCCGGCACCGCTTGGCCGCGACCTCCCGGGCGTGGTATCGCGGTTTATCCTGCTGCTTGTAGGCGTCCTCGTGCTCCTCGTCCATCACCACCAGGCCGAGGTTCCTCACCGGGGCGAACACGGCGGAACGCGGCCCCAGGGCTACTCTGGCCTTTCCATCGTAAAGACGCAACCACTCCGAGCGGCGCTGGGCGAACCCCTGCCGCGAGTGCAGGAGGGCGACGGAGTCCCCGAACCACCGGCGGAAAAGGCGCATCAGTTGGGCCGTCAGGGCAATCTCGGGCACCAGCACGATGACGCCCCGACCCCCGGCCAGGCACGTCTCCGTCGCCCGGAGGTAAACCTCGGTCTTCCCCGAGCCGGTGACCCCGTCGAGGAGGAAGGCGCCGTACCCGCCCAGCGAGCCGGTTATCCTTTCCAGAGCCCGACCCTGCTCGTCGGTGAGCCGGTGGCGCGGCGGCGGGGCGGGGTCACCCTCGTCGAGCCGCTCCACGGAGAAGAGCTCCACCAGCTTCTTCTTTTCCAGGGCGTGAAGGGTGGAGTAGCCGACCTCGGCCGACCGGCAGACATCGGCGGCCCAGACGGCGTCCCGGCCCGCGGTGTGGGAGACCAGGTACGCCAGGGCGCGGGCCCCGGCGGGTGAATTTTTCGCGAAATCCCCCAGATCCGGCGGATCGGCGGTGAGTCGAACGGCGAGATTCTCCTTTGCGGTGACCGGCGCCGCCGCCGGCTCTTCCCAGGCGCGCAGGTGGCCCTCGGCGACCAGGCGGTCCAGCGCCGCCGCTGCCACCTTTCCCAGGCCGTGAATCAACCTGCGTTTGTTGACGGGGCCGTCCTGGAGCCGGTTCCAGATTTCGGCGACCAACCCTCCCAGGTCCAGTGGCGGCCCCGACGGGCCAAAGCCGTACATCCGGCGCGTACGGGAACCCACGGGGAGCATGGCGTCCAGCGTGACGCCCGGGGGCTCTGAGTAGTAATCGGCCACCCAGCGGCCCAGGGTGAGCCGTTTTTCGTCGAGGAGGGGCCGTTCGTCCAGCACCCCTTTCACGGGCTGGATCGAGGCGGGGTCCATCCCCTCTGGCGGTCGGTCGGAGACGCCGATGACGAAGCCCAGGGCGGTCGCGCCCCGGAGCGGAACGTGGACCCGGGCGCCCGGCTCGGCCCGCATCCCCGGCGGCAGGGCGTAGGTGAGGGGCCGCCGAAGGTCCAGGTTCAGCGCCACCTCGACATAGAGCTGTCCGGCATCGGCACCCATCGGCGACCGTCTCCCATCCGTTTCCGAGTTGACCCCTTCCCCCGAGTCTGGTAGATTATGCAACGGCGTGACTGACGGGTCAAAGCGCATACAAAATGGCCGGAAAACGCACCCTCATCATCGTGATTCTGGTGGTCGTCACCCTGGGGGCCGGGGTGCTGGCCGTTATTTTGAACATCAAAACGGTGGATGTTTACGGGGACGTGACCGCCACCATCTTTTTCTGGAACCTCTCCGACGCCGAGACGGAGCGTCTGTTGGGCCTGGCCGAGGAGGCTCGACAGAAGGGCGATTACGAGGGGGCCCTGACCCTGGTGACCTTCGCCTACACCTACAACGACGGGGAGAACAAGGGGGACCTGCTCCTGCTCTGGAGCGCCCTCTTGCTGGACCAGGGGAAGAGTTCCGACGCCTGCCAGGTACTCGACGAGCTGGTCGCGTTTTACCCCTCGGGTGACTCCTTCGAGTGTGGCAAGCTGGGCGAGATGGTGCTGGATCAGCTCGACCGGAACCTCGTGACCGAGGACGGCTTCCGGTACGCCACGGCGGTGAAGTTGCGGGGGTACTGCGCGCAGGTCGGCTCCGACTCCCTGGCCGCCGTGGACGCCGTTTTCGACCGCGAGCTGGACCGCTCCTACGACGTGGAGTTCGCTTACGACATTCTGGAGACGGAGCTGACGCAGGTCGATGAGAAACGCAGCTTGGAGGGCGAGTCCCTCGCCGGGGAGGAGAAGCCGGAGGAGGAGACCCTGGACGACCCCTTCGCCGGCCTTTCCGAGAGCGAGCGCGCGTTGATCGAGGAGGCGCTGGCCGCGGCCCGCACCCAGGAGGGGCCCAAGTGGAAGGCGACCACGCGGATCCGTTGCACCCTGCCCGGATTCACTCTGCGCGAGGTGCTGGACTACCTGGGGCTCGACCCGTACACCGGCCGGCCGGTCGTAGCGGGGCCGGAGCCCGTGGACAAGCCGGTCGGTGGCTGATCCATCCCGGCGAGCTCATCGGAGCGGACCTCGTCGGTGTGAATGGCCGGGGAGATGGATAGGCGGGAATCGGATCCGCCGGGTCGGACCGCGTTCGCTGAAACTAGCTGCTAAGTTTAAATAAAAGAGGGAGGACCCGAAAGTCCTCCCTCTTGCTTTGGAAAGAGGTTAGGTGCCGGGCAGCTTCTCGAAATCCTCGCGCAGGTACTGCAGGTCGTAGTAGCGGTCCGCCGAGTTTATGAGCTCGATGGCCACCATCCCGCGGGTCGAGACGACGATGACCTCCTTGCCCCGGGTGCGCAAGAGCTCCAGGGCCCGCTCGAAGTCGGAGTCGCCCGAGAAGATGATCGCGCGCTGGTAGTTCTCCACCGTGTTGAACATGTCCACGACCATCTCGGTGTCCAGGTTGGCCTTGCGTATCTCCTCCCCGGAGTCCAGGTCGAAGATGACCTTCACCTTCTTGCGCCGCACGGTGTAGCCCATCATGGTCAGCGCGTTGAGGAAGTTCTCCTCCTTGGCCTCGGTGGGGTTCTGCACACCGGTGTAGTAAAAGGCGTTGTACAGGTCTTCGGGGTCGGGGACGAAGTGGTGGAGGATGCGCTTGTAGTCCAGGTGCCAGCTCAGCTTCTTCTGGGCGTAGAACATGTTGACGCCGTCCACGAAAAGAGCGACCTTCATTTTTTCACCCCGGATGTGGTTATTCATTCGTTCTTGGGAGGCGCTAGCTTACCAAGGCCCACCCGTCGTGTCAATTCGCCGTTTCCCCGGTGATGGAAAGGCCGGGGCAGGTGAAAGGGGGACCCGTGGGCCCCCCGTTTGCGTCGGTGAATCGGTTATCGGGATACGACTATCCGCTGCGTCGCCGTCGTCCCTCCGCCCGTCAGGCGGATCAGGTAAACGCCGTTGGCGACGCTTTCGGTCCCCCAGGGGACCTCGTGGCGCCCCGCCGTGAATTCACCGCGGGCGACGGTCTGGACCAGGCGGCCGGCCAGGTCGTACACATCGATCCGGACGGTCCCATCGGCGGCCAGGGTGAAGGGAATCGTGGTGAAGGTCCCGGCCGGGCAGGGGTAGCAGGGATCCAGTCTCGTGACCCGCGCCCCGGCGCCCGATCCGGACACCTCGATGGGGCCGTAAAGGCTCCTGGAACCGTCTACGCCAAGCGTTTCCAGCTCGTAGCGGTGGCTCGATTCGGGAGAGATATCGAGGTCCAGGTAGCGTCCGACGGCCAGGGGAGTTTCGTTCAGCCGGACATAGCCCGCCTTTTCCTCGCGGAGTATGTTCACCCCCGTGATTTCCGCCGGGTTGTCCGGTCTCCAGGTGAGCAGTATCCCCTCGTCAACGGCCTCACCGGAGAAGGCCACGGAGTCGATATCCGAGGTCTGCTCGGCCATAAGGACGTCGTCGAAGTAGAAGCCTTCGAGAGCGAGGTTGTTGTCCGAGGAGAAGCGGAACCGCACCTCGATGATATCCCCGGTGTAGGCGGATAAATCGTACTTCTTCATCGTCCAGTCCAGTTTGGTTCCGCTGAAGATGTCCTTCTGGACCCAGGCGCCTCCGTCCACCGACACGTCGAGATAAACGAAGTCGTAGCCCGTTTCCAGTTCGTACATGAGCCAAAAGCTCAACTCGTTGTGGTCCGCATCCACGAAGATGGGACAGGTCTTGATCCA
>JAPLSK010000254.1 GCA_026398675.1 bacterium
GATGCCGCTGCCCGAAAACGCGGGGCTCATCCCCCAGCCGAAGGGCTTGTCCGGTTCCCGCCAGAAGATGTTGTCGTAGACGGTCAGTCTCGCGAAGGAGTTCCAGGTGGTGTAGATGGGTTTTTCGACCTTGTGGGCGACCTTGGAGTAACGGATTTCGTAGGGGTTGAGGGGGGTGTGGCTTGAAACCGCGAGGAGCAGCACCAGCGCCCCGGCGGCCAGGGCGGGGATGAAAAATTTCCGGCCGCCTCCGCGGTCCGTTCCCGTGCCGAGCTCGCCGCCGAGAAACCGGTGCAGCAGCAGCGCGGCGATGACGGGCAACGCCCCGACCCAAACCAGAAGGCTCGTGGCGGGGATCAGGTATAACAGCGGGATGACGACCAGGCATCCCAGGCTCGCCCCGGAGAGATCGGCCCAATAGATGGTGCCTATCCTCTCGGAGTAGAGGGAGAAGATGCCGGCCAGCACGACTCCGCTGAAGAAGAACGGGATGAAGAAGAGGGCGAGGATTATGGCGAGCTTGAGATAGCTCCCGAACGAGTAGTAAATCCGCAGATCCACGTTGAGGTAAACGAGGGGGCTGACGGCGGCGAAAAGGCCGTAGAGGACCGCGGCCAGGGGGATGATGCTGCCGGCGTGGCGGCGGAACCAGTTGCCGAAAACAAAGATGAGGGCCGACGCGGCTCCGTAACCCAGAAGGGCCAGCGAAATGACGAAGAAGGCGAAGTAGTACCAGACCGTCACCGAAAAGACCCGCATCAGCGACAGCTCGTAGATGAGGGTCGTGACGGACAACAGGGCTATCGCCGCCAGGAGATTCAGCCGCTTCATGGGTTACCGCTTTCGTTCGGGGCGGGGAGCTCATCGGATGACGTCCGTCACCCGCTCTTCTTTTACGAAGGGACCTTCCGGCACACAGGTACCGTTTGCGGCGAGCGGCCTCCGGGTCGGATTTCGTCAATTTTACCAACGGGCGGCGCCGCAAGGCAAGGACCCGCTTGACCGTCCGCCCCGCTCGCGGTAATATTGCACGCATGTCGTGGCTTCTGCGAGATTTCAAGGGCGATCCGCTCCCCATCGTCCTGGAAACCCTGCGGCGTCCGGGGGCGGTGGTGGTGCTTCTGACCGACACCGTCTACGGCCTCGTGGGCCGGGCCTCCGACGCCCTAGCGGTGGAGCGCATCTACCGCCTGAAGAGGCGCGAGCCAGACAAGCCGCTCCCCTACCTCTTCGGCGCGTCCTGCTGGGTGGAGCGGTACTGCCGGGTGACCGACCCGCGCGGCCGGGCCTACGTGAAAATCTCCTGGCCGGGACCGCTGGGCGCCGACGCCTGGGAGGACGACTACACCCCGGGCGTGGACTCCCGCTGGCTGCCGCTGGCCAACCACTTCTGGCCCGGACCCCTGACCCTCGTTCTGCCCGCCGGGGAAACGCTGCCCCGCGCCGGTCTGGCCGGGGGCGACACCGTGGCCTGCCGCGTGCCGGGCAACGAATTCCTCCTCCGCGTCTTCACCGTGATTGACGAGCCGCTGGTCGCGCCGAGCGCCAATCTCTCCGGCGCAATGACCCTCGCCACCGCCGACGAGGTCATCGAGACCTTCGAGAAGGACGTGGACCTGATCGTGGACTCGGGGACGGTGCGCAACCCCCTGGCCTCGACCGTTCTGGACCTGACGGGGCCCAAGCCGCGGATTCTGCGCGAGGGGCGCATCCCGGTCTCGAAAATTTCGGCCATCATCGGCCCCGTGGAAAATTGACGGGAGGTAATGTGAGGGTTGCCGTAGCCTGCGACCATGGCGGAATCGCCGTGAAAAACGCCGTCCGCGACTGGTGCCGCGCGAGGGGCTACGAGGTCACCGACTTCGGCACCGACACCCCCGAGTCGGTGGACTACCCCGATTACGCGAAGCTCGTCGGCGGGGCAGTGGTCTCGGGGAAGGCGGACCGCGGCGTGCTGGTCTGCACCAACGGGATCGGGATGTGCATGGCGGCGAACAAGGTGCACGGTGTCCGGGCGGCTCTGGTGCGCATCCCGGAGAACGCGGCCCGTTCGCGGGCCCACAACGACGCCAACGTCCTGTGCCTCGCCGGGCAGGTTGATTCGCCGCCGGATTTGCCCGCGCTTTTGGCCGCCTGGTTCGACACGCCCTTCGAGGGCGGCCGCCACGCGCGCCGGGTGGTCAAAATCATGGACCTCGAAAAATAATCCCCCCTCCCGTTTAGGGAGTGGTGCGCCGACGTCAACCATCGTAAAAAACGACCCGTAGGGGCGACCGTCCACGGTCGCCCGCGGGCGGGGACAGAG
>JAPLSK010000255.1 GCA_026398675.1 bacterium
TGGGCTGCTCCAATGGGTTGGTGTTGCTTTTGAAAAACGAAACGACGGGAGCCCGTCAGATGCCGGCGGACTCGTCGTATTCGGAGAAGTATCCGAAGAGCGGCTTGACGTCCTTGGGCGAGGCGGCGAGGAGCTTCTCGTTGGCGGTGCGCAGGCGGAAGGAGAGGACCTTGACCACCCGCACGGTGATCTTCAGTGACGCGATGGGGTCGGTCTCCATGAGCCTCAGGAAGTTGTCACGCTCCAGGATTAAAAGCTCGGTGTCGGAACCGGCCACGACGGGTGCCGAGTGGGGCCCGCCGTCGAAGAGGCTCATCTCGCCGAAGAAGTCGCCGGGCCGCAGCACGGCCAGGATGAGGTTGTCGGCTTCGGGCCGGTCCTTGATCACCCGGACCTCGCCCTCGACGATCATGTACAGCCCCTTGCCGGCCATGTTTTCCTCGACGATGCGCTGGCCGGCGGTGAACCGCTCGCGCTCGAGGTGCTCGGACAGTAAGCGGAGCTCACCCTCCTCCATGGATTCAAAGAACTGGAACTTTTTCAGGGCGTCTATGGCATTCATGGAATCCCCCGCGGGTTTAAGCGAAGGAATCATACCAGAAAGAGCGGCCTTTGGCACCCCTTGACCTCGCGCCGGGAGGCGTCCTATCATCTCAATCCATTGACCGCCACCAGGGCCCGTCATGCTGCAGAGGCTCTTTTACGCCTTCATTCTGTTTCTCGCCCGGATAGCGTGCCACGCGCTCCTGCGGCTCCGTATCCTGGGGTGCGGTTTCGTCCCCAAAAAAGGGCCGCTCATCGTCGCCGCCACCCACTCCAGCTTCGTTGACCCCGCCGTGGCCGCGGTTGCGGTGACCAGACCCGTAACTTTTATGGCCAAGGCCTTCCTCTTCGAGCCGTTCTTCTTCGGCTGGCTGATCCGCAACCTGGGCGCTTTCCCCCTGAAGACGGATTCGGAGGTGGGGGCGGTCAAGCTTTCCCTGAAGCTTTTACGCGAGAATCGGGCGCTGATGATTTTTCCCGAGGGGACGCGGATCCGCCGGGACGGTCTCGGCCGGCCCCACCCCGGCGTGGGGCTCATCGCCAGCCGAACCGGCGCGCCGGTCCTACCCATTTACATCCAAGGCAGCCACGACGCCCTGACCGATGTTTTCAAGGGAAAGCCGCCCCGTGTTCGGGCCTACATCGCGCCGCCGATAATCATCGAGCCCCCGCCCGGGGAATGCGACAAACAGGCGTGGTACGAGGCCGCCAGCGGGCGGGTGATGCGCGAGATTGCCCGGATGCGCAACTGGTGCCTCCGGGAGCAGGGGCTCCCACCCGAGCCCTACGGCACATTCGTCACCGACGACAAACCGGACCGCCCGCCACCCGGCGAAAAGTGGAGCATCAGCTAACGCGGAGGACGCGTTGTCTCCCTGGCTCCAGACCTTCTTCATCTCGATGGCTCCCATTGTGGAGCTCCGCGGGGGCCTGCCCTGGGGATTGGCGCACGGGCTACCCTGGTGGGAGGCTTACACCGCCGCGGTCATCGGCAACCTCGTGCCGATCATCCCCCTGCTCCTGTGGCTGGAGCCGGCCAGCGGCTGGTTGCGTAAGAAATGGGGCTGGGCCGACCGCTTCTTCTCATGGATCTTCGCCCGAACCCGACGCCGGGGGACCCTCGTGGAGAAGTACGAGGCCCTGGGTCTGCTTTTATTCGTGGCCATTCCGCTGCCCCTCACCGGAGCCTGGACGGGCGCCGCGGCGGCCTTCATCTTCGGCATCCAAAACCGATACGCCTTCCCGGCGATCATCGGCGGAGTGCTCCTCGCCGGGGTCATCGTCAGCCTGGCCTACTACGGCGTCATCGGCACGGCCGACATTTTCATCGGCTGATACGGATCTGAGCCGGGGTTGAAAAAGGCGGTGCGTAGCGGTACAATACCCACGCTTCAACGACCCGGCCGCCGGCCGCGGTCGGAATATTTTGCTCCGGTCGGGGCGTAGCGCAGTCTGGTAGCGCACCTGGTTCGGGACTAGGGGGTCGGAGGTTCAAATCCTCTCGCCCCGACCACCTTTCAAGAGGTTTCCCATGGGGGACCTCTTTTTGCGGGGGGATTCTTTTCGCGTCATCATCTGAAAAATCGGTTCCGTTTTAAGAACCGAGAGGGTGGAATCGGCGCGGAGTTGTGGAAAGTGGACCGGTTCGATCAGGAATAATTCAGGTTTTCATGCAGACGGCAATCACTTGATTTAAAACACCTTAACTGAAGAATGCGGCAAAGGAACCCGTTCGTACTTCTCCCGGGGGAAGGAAAACCTGCGCTCATCCGGTCTCGAAGGGGATACACAAATCACGGCTTGACCTGAAAAACACTCTTATACCAATAAGATACACCCATTCTAACCACCCGTGCGCACGACGGCACGCCCCTTGCTCTGCGTAAATGAAAAGGACGGGACGTTCAAATTTATCCCGGTTCACCGATCTCGAAACCCGCTCCTCACACCGGGAGTCTAAGGTGAAGATGAGCGGAACCCCGGACTATAGAGCTGGACCAGTTCTTTTTTTATTAGCCACAAGTCCGCCGTCAGCCGTTATACGGCACCCCCTACCTTTCGAAAATTTACTTGAAAATGCGGGATAAACCATTTATACTAGTCTGCGTTAGTTGAAAGTTGAACAGTTTATTTTTATATATTTTAAATTCTAACAGATAAAAAAATTCCTCTTCAACATGCGGCGGCCATGACAAACGGTAACTCACCCTATACTGAAATAGCTGTTCTCGGTCTCCTGGCGGAATCTCCGCGCTACGGCTATGAGATAGACTCAGAGATAAAAAACCGCGGGATCAACCACTGGGGGAAGGTCGCCATCTCCTCCATCTACTACCTGTTGAACAAGCTCGAAAAAATGGGGTACGTGACCTTCAAGTACCACAAAGAGGGCAAGTACCCCATGCGCAAGGTCTACTCCTTGACCCCGGCGGGCCGGGCCGTCCTCGAGGAACAGCTCTTCAGCATGCTCAGCTCCCGGGGCGAACCGGAACCGCACCGCCACATGATCGGCATCGCCTTCATCCACGTTCTCCCCAAGGAGATGGCCCTCGAGGCCCTTCGGCGGTTGCAACAGAGGATGGTGGAGATGGAGGAGCACTACAGAGTCCAAACACGCAACCTCGCCGAGCGTTACCCCTTCCCCACCAGCCGGGCTCTGTTGAAGCTCTGGGGCGACAACGTCGAGCACATGCACCTCTGGTTGCGCAAATTATACCGGGAGCTCGAGACGTACCCCTGGCAACAGTGGGGCGAGGTGGCGGCCAAACAGGGCATCATCAAAGACCATCCGGGAGATTGATTGCATGCGTGCACCGATTCTCTACCTGCTGCTTTGGATTCCTCTGGCGGCGACGGCTGAACCGCTGACGACGCTGGACATGGACGAGGCCGTCCGGCTGGCCTTGGACAACAACCTCGACATCCGCATCGCCGCGGAGGCCGAGAACGCCGCCGAGGCCGCCAATTGGTTGGCCTGGACTGGCTTCCTGCCCCATATCTCAGGGACCGTCACCTACAACAAGTACGACGGCTATTACTCCTCGGACAGCTACTACGGTGACACCGAGTCGGAGAGCTTCGGCACCAGCCTGACCTTGCAGCAGCCGATCTTCAACGGCGGCGCCGTCTACTGGGGCAAGGTCATGGCCGCGGCCGGGGAGGAGATGGCCGAGCTCCAGCTCGTCGCCGCCCGTCAGGCCGCCATTCTCGCGGTCAAACAGGCCTACCTCGATTCCCTGCGCGCCGAGGAGCTCCTTGCCGTCCAGCGGAAAAATCAGGAGAACCTGACCCACCACGTCCAGATTACCCAGACCAACCTCGACGTGGGGCTCGCCTCCAAGGTGGACCTCTTGAGGTCGGAGGCGGAGCTTGCGGCGGCGGAGAGTGAGGTCATCGCCACGGAGAACATCGTCCGGCTCACCCGGGTCAACCTGGCCGACGTTATCGGCGTCGAGCTGGACCGGGAGGTCATCCTCGCCCCCGTGGAGGTCGGCGAGCCGACCGGGCCGGCCTTCTCATTGGACGAGGCCCTCGCCTGCGCCCGGGAGAACAACCCCGGTCTGGCGGCCGTGCGCAAGAGCGAACGCCTGGCCGAGGGGCAATTCGGGTTGGCGGCCAGCGCCTTCTGGCCGAAAATCAACCTCCAGGCGGCCTACGGCTGGGTGCAGGGCGACGACTTCGCGTTCTCCGAGGACAAAGACTACTGGACAATCGGCGTCTCGGCCAGCCTGGACCTATTCGACTCCACCCAGCGCCTGGCCGACGTCGCTCAAGCCCGGGCCGAAGAGCGCAAGACCCGCCTGGAAATCCAGTTGACCGAGCAGACCATCCTCACCGGCGTCGAATCCACCTACCTGGGGCTGATGGAGAAGGTCGCCCAGATCGGCGTCTCCACCAAGCAGCTCGAGGCCGCGGGCGGCGCACTGGACCTCATGGAGCAGATGGTCACCCAGGGGCTGGTGTCCAACGTGGAGACCGATTACCTGGACATCAACCTGGCCTATCTCCTGGCCCGCCTGGGTGAGGTTTCCGCGCGCTACGACTACCTCGTGGCCCGGGAAAACCTGGCCTCGCTCATGGGCGCGATCGAACCCTGAGCTTTTCTTACCACGCGCCAACCGCGTCACCGTTCCCGGAAGGTAATGATGCGTCACCTTACACCCATCGCCATTGCGCTCCCGTTTTTATTGCTCGCGGCCTGCGGCGGGAAGCAGACGGCGAGCCCTGAGCAGAGTTACACCGTGTCGAGCGAGGTCGTAGCCTCCTCTCACAAGACCATCGAGCGGGACCTGGCCGGGGTCATCCGGGGGGAGATGGAGGCCCTGGTCGCCCCGGAGATAGCGGGGCGCCAACCAGCTACTGGCTCTCCTCGGAGGCGGCCAGGGGGCAGTTCGAGGCGGCCAAGCTCCAGCTCAAACAGGCCGAGGACAACTACAACCGTTATGAGCCGCTCCACGACACCGGTTCCATCTCCGCGTCCCAGTGGGAGAACATCTCCAACGGCTACGAGGCGGCGAAGATAAACTACGACGCCTTACAGGCCGGCTATTACCGCGCTGCGGACACGGCGGGCGAGACGACCATCCGGGCCCCCATCGCCGGGGTCGTCGCCGTGCGCAACTTCGACATCGGCTCCATGGTCGGACCCAACTATCAGGTCTTCGAAATCGTCAAGACCGACCCCATGAAGGTGTCCATCGGCGTCAACGAGGAGGACATCGGCACCGTGCTCCCCTCGAGCGAGGTCGAGGTCACCGTGGACGCCTACCCCGACGAGACGTTCAAGGGGGTCGTCTACAGCATCGGGATCAAGGCCGATTCCCGCACCCACGCCTTCCCGGTGGAGGTGCGACTGGAAAACACCGACGGACGCCTGAAAAGCGGGATGGTGGCCCACGTCCGTCTGCCGATAAAGGATCTGGGCGACGTGCTGACCATCCCCCTGAACGCCGCTGTCAAGCTCCGGGGTGTGGATTATGTGTACGTGATCCATGAGGTCACCGAGGAGGTCGCCGCCTACACCACGAATGGGAAACCAGACGGAACCGCCGCCGAGGTTCATCTGCGGGTGGAGCGGCGTCCGGTGACCCTCGGTCCGACGGTGGGCGAACGGGTGGTCATCCTGGAAGGTTTGAAACCGGGAGAGGAGTACGTCGTTGAGGGGCAGCAGTTCCTGGAGGACGGCACCCTCGTCACCATACCGGAACGGGAAGTTTCCGCGGAAGAGGCCGCGCCCGCGGCAGGTACGACTCCGGCCGTCGAGACCCCGGCGGCGGAGACTGCGCCGCAGGAGGTGTCCCGGTGAAATCCATCATCCGCTGGCTCCTCAACAACCCACGCATCTCCTTCCTGATCCTGCTGTTCGTCACCATGGCGGGTCTGTTTGCCGTGTCGGTCATCCCTAAGGAAGGGAATCCCGACATCCAGATCCCGGTGGCCTTCATCGTCGTCGTCTATCCCGGCGCCACTCCCGAGGTGATGGAGACCCTCGTCGCGCAGAAGATCGAAGACGCGATGGTGGACCTGCCCGATCTTGACCAGACCCGCTCGGACATTTCGGAAGGCTTGGCCTTCATTCGAGTAACCTTTACCGCCGAGGCCGACCTGGAGGATTCGATCAACAAGGTCCGCGAACGAGTGGACAAGGTGGCCCCGGATCTGCCTGAGGATTGTGGAACACCTGAGGTTTCGGAACTAAGCGTCTCCGACATGCCGATGATGACCCTCTCCCTCTCCGCGGATATGGAGCCCATCGAGCTCCGTCAGGTTGCAGAAGACCTGGCGGACGATCTGAAGAAAGTGGCCGGGGTGCTGGATACCTCGGTCAGCGGCGGTCAGACCAGGGAAATCCAGATCCTGCTCAAACCGGCCAAGCTGGCCGAGTATCAGGTCTCCCCGACCCAGGTGATCACCGCCATTCAGACACAGCACCTGGACGTTCCCGGCGGTACAGTGGAGCTGGGCAACCAGAACTACCTCCTGCGGTCTATTGGGGAATTCGAAGATCCGTCCCAGATGGGCGAAATCATCGTCACCGGATCCAGCGGCACCAATGTCCGGCTGGACGAGGTCGCCGACATCGTGGACGGCCCGCCGAAAGTGACCACCAATTCGCGGATTGACGGTCAGGACTCGGTGACAATCTATATCAAGCGCCGCACCGGCGCCAACATAATCGACACCTCCGAGGCGATCAAGGCCATGCTGGGTATCCCCCAGGACCCCATGACCGTTACGCTGGGCGACGGGCGGGAGGTGGAGCTTAATCCCTTCGAAATACGGGCATTCTATTTCGCTTCCAGCGATGAATACACCCTGCCGGTTCGCGATGACGAAGGCAAGGAGATTCTCGTTACCCGCGGCGAGGTCAAGGACCAGGTGGCCCAGGCCGAGATTGATACAACCAAGGTCGCTGCCCTGCCGCCCGGCTTGATGCTGCGGATCGTATCCGACGAAACCGACGAGGTTACTGACAGCCTGGACACGCTGAGCGGGAACATCGTCCAGGGGATTATCCGGGTCCTGATCGTGCTGTTCCTTTTCATGGGCACCCGCTCGGCGTTGATCGTCTCCACCTCCATCCCCCTCTCGCTTTTAATCGCCATCGCCGTTGTCTATTTCAGCGGGATGACGCTCAACAACATGGTCATCTCGGCTCTGATCCTGGTGGTGGGGATGGTGGTGGACAACGCCATTGTCGTCACCCAAAACACCTACCGTCACATGGGGGAGGGTTCCGACCGCAAAACGGCGGCCATCAATGCCACGGCCGAGGTGGCCTATCCGGTGTTCACCTCGACCCTGACGACGGTTTTCGCCTTCATGCCCATCCTGCTGATGACCGGAATGATTGGCCAGTTCATGAGTTTCATTCCGATCGTCGTGGTTCCTGGCCGCCGTATCGCTGCCCATGCTGGGATTGATCAAGGTGGAGCTCTTTCCGCCGGGGGACGTGGATTCCCTGACCGTCAGCCTCCAGACACCGCTGGGCACCCCCTTGGAGGTCACCGACACCAAGGTGCGCGAGGTGGAGCGGATCGTCACAGGAGAGATCCCAGAGATGGAGCGTTACGTCGCCACCTCGGGCAGCTCCGGGGGCCGCGCCGCCAGCTTCTTCGGCTTCACCAACACCAACGAGGGCGAGGTCACTGTTGATCTGGTTCCAAGCGATGACCGCGAACGCACCGCCAGCGAGATCCGGGATTCGTTGCGGCCCTCCCTGGCGCAGATCCCCGGGGTGGATATCTCGTACTCCGAGACCCAAGGCGGTCCGCCGACCGGTTCGGCCGTCAACATCAAGATTTACGGCGACGACCTCGATGTGCAGCGGGAGATCTCCGGGCAGATCGTCGCTTTCCTCGAGGGACAGCCCGGCGTGAAGGATCCCCATGATGATATCGCCCAAGGAACCCCGGAGCTTCAAGCGCGTATCCGCCGCGAAGAGGCCAATCTGCTTGGATTCAGCTCCTACAACCTGGGAATGGGGTTGCGAACCCTTGTCACCGGCTCCACGGCCGCCGAGTATCGCGTCGGCGACAAGGAATACGACATCACCGTCAAGCTGCCCGACGACTATCTGCGCACCACCAGCGATCTGGAGACACTCTTCGTCAGCAACTCCGCCGGGTCCCTGGTCATGGTGGGCGACGTCGCCAAGGTCTCCCCGGCGGAAGGCATCGGCAGCATCAAGCATTACAACGGTGAACGGGCGGTGACGGTCGAGGCCGACATGCTCGCCGGTTACAGCCCGGTGGAAACAACCCTCGCGGTCAAGGACTATGTCGAGGGAAACATTGTGCTGCCCACCGGCTATCGCATTGACTATGAGGGGAGCTCCCAGTTCATCGCCGAGAGCTTCAGCAGCCTGGGCATCGCCTTCGTTCTGGCGCTGCTCCTGATCTTCCTCATCCTGACCCTCCAATTCCACAGCTTCGCCCAAACCCTCACGGTGATGGCCACCATCGTCCTTTCCACCGTGGGGGCCATCGCCGGACTGGCCATCACCGGCAGTTCCTTCACGATTGTGTCCTTCGTGGCGCTGGTGGGCCTGGCGGGGGTGGCGGTCAACGGGGCCATCATCCTGGTGGACTTCATCAACATCCGGCGGGCGGAAGGGATGCGGATGCGGGAGGCGATCGTGGATGCCGGTAAGATCCGGCTGGCGCCGATCATGCTGACCGCCATCACCACCATCGGGGGGATGATCCCGCTGGCGTTGTCCGATCCCCAGTGGGCGCCGCTCGGCTGGTGCTTCATCTTCGGCCTCTCAGTGGCGACGATCCTTACCCTGATCGTCATCCCCACGATTTATGACTGGATCGAGGAGTGGAAGATCAAGGTGAAGAAGAAGCTCTTCAAGAACTACGTGCCCCCGGAGGGCGTCCTGTAGTAAGGGCTCCTTCAACCGGAGCGAGGACTCGTCCTACGGGGCGGCCCCGAGCCGCCCCTTTACACACCGCAGCCATCACGCTCGGTGTGGTATAATCGCATTCGGATAGGGGGTACGCGATGGGTGAGCAGGGAACCTACTGCCCCAAATGCGGCAAATTCGGCGCCACGGTGGAAGTGGTCACCGTCAACGACGATGTGAGCATGGTCGTCACCCACTGCGCCAAGTGCGGGACGCGGTTCGAGTGGGCCAAGTTCCGCCCCGCGCACACCGCCGAGGATCTCGCCCTGCGCGCCTGCCCCGTCTGCGGCGCGTCGAACCCGAAAATCCGCGAGGCCGAGAACGAAAAGATAAACGCCGTGGAGTACACCTGCTCCAACTGCAGCTTTCGCGTCGTGCTCGCGCGAAAGAAGGGGAAAAGCTGAGGTTTCCCAACCCGCGAATAAAGGCCCCTGGGCCTTTTTTTGTACCGGCGGCATCCGCGAGGGGAGATAGAGCTCCGGGCCGGGGCGAGAGGCGCTCTCCCTGGGGAAGGCCCTCAGGTTCCGGGGCCGAGGGCAAGGGCCACCTTCTATAAACGCGGCGGGGACTGAAGTCCCCGCCCTACATTCGGTGTAACGTGCCTCGGCGTTATTAGTGCCGACCGGGCAACCCGCCCGGGCTCAAACCCGCGGCCGGGGCATCAATAGATGACGCCCAGGGCGTCAAGCCTCTTCTTGGCTATCTCGGCGAGGGGACCGGTGGTCTTCACGCGCAGGGCCTGGGTGTAGGCGGCGGCGGCCTCATCGGTCATCCCCCTCTTCTCGTAGAGAAGGCCGAGGTGGACGTAAGCCTCGATGCGCGCCGGGTCGTTCTCTACGGCGTTCTTGAAGGCCTCTTCCGCCTCAACGGGCGCGCCGCGGGCGTCGAGGGCCAGACCAAGCCCGTCGTAAGCCCGCGCCAATTCGCCGCCCAGGCGGATGGCCTCCCGGAAACTCGTCTCGGCGGAATCGTAAACCTTCAGGACCAGCTGCACATAGCCCAAGTTGGCCCGGATCACCGGGTCGGTGGGGTTGAGGTCGGCCATCCGGCGGAGGTAGCCGTGGGCCTCGGGCCAACGCGCCTCGGATGTGGCCAGGCCCGCCGCGGCGTTCAGGGCGTCGAAGTGGGACGGGTCGCGGTCCAGGGCGGCGTCGTAGTACTTGGCCGCCTTGACCGTGTCTCCCCGGGCTTCGAAGGTCCGCCCGATCCAATAGAAGGGATCGGCCAGCTTGGGCAGATCCAGCGCCGCCTCCTTGAACTTGACCTCCGCCTTCTCGTAATCGCCGGCCTCGTAGAGCTCCTTCCCCTCCTTCATGGCCTCCTCGGCGGCAATGGTCTTGAAGAGGTCGAACCCGACCAGGAAGGGGGATAGAAGCACGACTATCAGAGCCAGTACCGTCGTCGAGCGTTTCATCTTCGCCTTTTTCACTTCAGGGTCAAGGTATCGAAGTATATCTCGCCGGTGTCGTGCTCCCCGGTGGGCAGAACGACCAGATAGATACGGGTCAGCGCCAGGGGTGGGTGACGGAGGGCCTTCTCGTCGCGCAGGCCCACCAGGTCGGACTGGTTCAGCGTGCATAGGCACCAGGAGTCCTTCCAGTCCACTCTGGAGACCAGATTGCCGACGAACTTCTCCCCCGTCGAGTCCACGAACTCGGCCCGCAGCCAGTGCCCGGACCCGTCGCCGTACACCCAGAGGCTGAGGCTGTCCCAGTTCAGCGGGAGCAGATGGGCCGTCTGCGCGTAGGCCGCCGCCGTGACGTCGCCGGCCTTCGAGAAATCGTACACGAGCTTCGCCGCGCTGTCACCGTCGTGGCTGGGCTCATCGTCGTAACTCTGCGTGAGGTAGCCGTCCACCTCGACGGGGTAGCTGGAGAAGCCCCAGCCGTCCATATTCTCGAAATCGGTGATCACCCGGTCCGTGGTGGCGGTGACCTCCGGGGTCGCGGCTAGCTCGACGGGCCGCGAAGTGACGGTGGTCACCGGGGGTTCCGTCTCCTTCACGCACCCCGTTCCGCCCAGGAGGACCATAAGCGCCAGGGTGGCCGCGATCCGTCCGATAAGGTCTTTCATCCGCCGCTCCACTCCGGCATCTCGGGCGGGATTTCCCGGGTAAGATTACCGCAGAAAAGCGTTTCCATCAAGGGCCTTTCTCCGGTGGGTCGAAACGCTCCGATAGCGCCCGGACCTCAGGGGAGCGCCCGGCGGGGAAGACCAAGAGCGTATCCGGGGTGGCTACGACCACGGCGTCCCTCAGTCCCACGAGGCAGATTCTCCCCAGCGATTCATTGTAAACCAGGCAGTGCTCGCAATCGTGGAGATACGGCTCGGGGGCCCCGGCGGCGTTGACG
>JAPLSK010000256.1 GCA_026398675.1 bacterium
CAGTACGTCAAGCTCGCCATTGCGGAACTGCTCCAGCACCCGGTCGTTCTCCTTGGGTCCGCGCTTGTTGCGGGCGGCGGCGTTGCCGGGGTCGGCGTCAATATGTGAATACACCGCGTCGGCCCGCACGCCTTGCGGCCGGAGATGCTCGGTGAAGTATTCACACTGAAACCAGCGGTCGGCAAAGATGATTGTCCGCCCGTACTTATCACGCTGGTTCAGATAAGCGTCAACGATGAAGTGGTTACGATTCTCGTTCTCGGCGAGTTTGGTGATAATGCTTTCCGGCAGGTCGCTGTGGGTGGTCAGCAGGCGCTGCAGGTATTCCGGTTTCACCTCGGGCTTTATGTTCGTTAGTTGCTCTTCCTGGACGGGCTTGGCCAAGATGCCCATCGCCAGGAGCTCCTGGAAATCCGCTTGCGCGATGATGCCCTGGGGGAAGAGTTTCTTCAGCCATCCCATTTTCGTCTCATCGGAGTATCTGGGGGTGGCCGTCAGCCCCAGCAGCACCATGGCGGGGAACCTCTCCCGCAGCCCCAGCAATAACTGCCGATAGGTGTACGCCGGGGCGTGATGGGCTTCGTCGAAGACCACGCAGAGTTTGCCCTGGGCGGAAACCAGGAACTCCATCAACCGCGGGTGCTTGTCCCGGAAAGCGCCCCAGATGGTTTGCAGGGTGCCGATGAGCACGTCATCGCTGGATTTGATGTCACTCGGCGAGGAATGACGGGGATTGCCGGAGACAACCCGCACATCCAGGTGATCGCGGGCCTCGGACACCAGGTGGATGCAGTCTTTGAAGCCTTCCTTGGCCTGCTCAAGCAGGTAGATGCTGCGGGCCAGCCACAGGACCTTGTAACCTTTGGAAAGGGGGTTGGGGGCTGTTCCCCCCTCTCGAACCAGTCTCGGAGTTCCTTCAGGGCCTTTTCCTGGTGGGGAAAAGGGGTCTTGTCTGAAGGGTGCTGCTTGGCTTCGAGGAGAGGCCAGCGGTCGAAGGATTTATTCTCCGATGGCTGTTCAACAGATTCGTCCATTGCTCCTCCTAAAGTGTGTTTTATATCAAGAGGATAATAACACTCACTGACAAAATAAGTCAGTGAGTGATTGTTGTAGCAGGAATTCGGTTCTACTTCAGCGCCTTGCCGCATTTGCCGCAGAATTTGTCGCCGGGGACGAGCTCCGCCCCGCACTTGGGGCAGACGGGCTTCAGCGCCGCGCCGCACTTGCCGCAGAACTTTTCGCCGGCCGGATTCTCGTGACCGCACTTGCCGCAGACGACGACCTTCTCCGGAGCAGCCTTGGACCCGCCTTTGTCCTTCATGGCGTCGGCCATCTGGCCCCCGATGGCCATCCCCGCGCCGAGTCCGGCGCCCATGCCGGCCATCCCCCCGCCGCCGGGCTGCTTGGCCGCGTCGCCGATGGCCTCGGCGGTCTTGTAACGGGTGTAGCGGTCCATGTCGCCGATGGCGCCCATCTTGGCGCGCTCATCCATGGCCTTTTCGACCTCGGGCGGGGCGGTTATCGCCCCCACGGTGAAGTCCACCAGCTCGATCCCATAGGTGGCGACCTCCTCGGTTAGCTGGGCTTTGAGCGCGATGGCGAACTCGTCGTAGAGCGGGGGGAGATCGAGGAGGCTCTTCACCTGCCCGCCCAGGAAGTCGAAGGTCTGGCTGACGATGATGCCGCGGAGGAAGTCCTCGAGCTCGCCGACCATTTTCATGTTGCCGGTGCCCACGTACTTGTTGACGAAGAGGCCGGAGTCGGTGATGCGCAAGGAGTAGATGCCGTGGGCGCGGAGGCGGACGATGCCGAACTCGGCGTCGCGGAAGGCCACCGGCTGCGGCGTGCCCCACTTTAGGTCGGTGAAGACCTTCTTGTTGATGAAGTAGACCTCGACCTTGAAGGGCGTCTGGCCGCCGAAGGGGAGCTTCAACAGCCCCCGCAGGAGCGGGATGTTGGCCGAGGTGACGGTGTGGCGTCCAGGGGCGAAGCGGTCCAGGGCCTGGCCGTCGCGGAAGAAGATGGCCTCCTGGCTCTCGCGGACGACTACCTGGCCGCCGTAGGCGATGTCGCCGGAGCCGTCGCGCGGGACGCGCTCGACGAGGACGTCGCCCGTGTTGTCGAGGGATTGCAGGATTTCGATGGCCATGGTCACTCCTTGAATGCGCGGGGGAAGAGAGGCCCCTAGCATATCACGGTGCGCCGGCGCCTGACAACGGGTTTCAGCGGAGGGTGGGGATGGAGAGGGTGTGGATGGAGACGCCGATGAGGACGGCGCCGAGGAGGATACGTAACCAGAGCGCCTCGACGAAGAAGACGGCGGTGACCGTGATGACGACGGCCAAAAGGGCCAGAGTGCCGATTTTCAGGCGGAGGGGGATGCCGCGCTTGGAGCGCCAGACGCGGATGTAAGCCCCGAGGCGGGTGGCCAGAAGCCGGTCGTGGAGCCTCTTGGAGCCGTTGGCGTAGCAGATGGCGGTCAGCAAAAGGAACGGCGTGGTGGGGAGGACGGGGAGGAAGATGCCCAGAACGCCCAGACCCAGACAGAGCGAGCCGGCGACGACGAGGAGCCCCCGCACCAACGGGCTCAGAAGCCGCCGTTCCTCACCCGACCGTTCGGGTGCGCCCATGGGTCAGGTCCCCTCGCCCTGGTAGCCGCCGCGGTAGCCCGCCGTCTCCCCCTTCAGACGGAAGAACACCAGTTGGAGCACCCGCGCCCGCAGGGTCAATTCCAGGCCGGCGGGGTTGAAGACGACGAGCAGCCCCTGCCCGCGCCCCGAGTAACCCGCGTCCCAAACCGCGCTGCCCAGGTGCGCCCCGCAGCGCAACAGGCTCGAGCGCGGCTTCCCCAGCGCCAGGACGTCCCGCGGTAGATTGACCTTCTCGGAGTAGCGGATGACGTAGGCCCCGGGAGGCAGGATGAGCCGACCCTCCCGCCAGGGAATGGCCTCCGTCTCCGGCAACAGGCGGTCGGAGTTATCGAAATCCAGGCGACCGGGGGTGTCGTCCGAGAACCAGGACACCTCGGCCGCGGTCAGGTCCACGCCGTTGGGGGTCATCTGGGTCCGGGGGTCGAGCATCCCCTCCACCAGGGGCGGGCTGCCCGAGATGAGACGGGCGAGCTCGTCGCCGGTAATCGGGCCTGGGAGCTGGGCGGAATCGGCCATGGCGATGAGGCAAGGGGCTTAAGCCCCTTGTTAAAAAAGGCGGGGGATTCGCCGGGTGCGTAGCTCGGTTCGCTTCGTTTTCCCTTCGGTCGCAGTTATCCCTTCGGTCGCGGATTTCAGCGTGTGGAGGGATATGGGCGCGTTTTCTTCTTCGGCGTCGGCTCCGACTTAAGGATTCCCGCCTGCGGGTGGACGTGGGGTATCGCGCCGGACCCCGGTTACGACGAGCTCTCGAAGGCCTTGTGAATCTTGTAGTAGTTGCGCAGCTTCTCGTTGGATTTGCGGATGCGGGTGCAGAAGGTGCGGATGAAGGCAATCATGATTTTGTTGCCGATCTTGATGTCCTCGACGATGAGCTTCTCGAAGTCCGCCTTGCCCAGGGAGAGGAGCTTGGAGTCCTTTCGGCAGACCGCGGAGGCCGAGCGGGGCGCGGCGTCTATGAGCGCCATCTCGCCGAAGAAGGCCGGGCGCTCCAGGTATAGAAGCTCCTCGGTCCCCACCCCCTCTATGACGAGCGTGATGGAGACCATGCCGGAATCCACGATATAGAACTTGTCCCCGGTGTCGCCCTCGTTGAAGATGAACTCGTTTTTGGCGAAGGACTCCTCCTTCAGGCGGGAGGCGAGCACCTCGAGCTCGGAGTCGTCCAGACCGGCGAAGAGCATGACGTCGCGTATCTGGTCCGGTGTAGGCATGGCGAACCTCGATTCAGCGTGACGGAAAGATTATAGCAAAAAACCGCCGGCGTCGGCGAGGCGCGTTGATGCCCCTTCACGCGGGGGGAGCATCAGCCGAGGATTGCGATAACGTAGGGCGGCCCCGTAGGACGAGTCCTCCGCGGGCCGCCGCGTTTTTATATTATACCCCTACCCTCACCCTGCCCTCTCCCTGAAAGGGAGAGGGTGGTCGCGCCGACCCTCACCCCAACCCTCTCCCTAAATGTAGGTCGGGGATTTTAACCGAGCGTAGCGTGCTATGCCCCCGGCAAACCGAGCGCAGCGAGCTACGCCCCGGGCGAATCCCCGCCGTTTCCGCTTCTTGCGATGACGTAGGGGCGACCCGTAGGACAAGTCCTCTGCGGTCGCCCGCGGGCCGACCTGAAGGTCGGCCCCTACGAGGTTGATGCTGACGTGCGGCGTTTTTAACGTAGGGGCTGGTGTCCACACCCGCCCGTGTTCTCAACCTGGACCCTCACCCCGACACTCTCTCTGAAAGGGAGAGGGGGGCATGTTCACCGGCTGACGACCAGCCGCTGCGTCAGTGACCCCGCGGCGGTTTCCAGGCGGTAGAGGTAAACACCGCTGGGAACCTCGCCACAATTCCAGGTCGCCTCGTGGCGGCCCGCGGTCAGCTCCGAGTCAACCAGCGTCGCCACGCGGCGGCCCGAAAGGTCGTACACCGACAGCACGACGCGGCCGTCGGCGGGCAGGGAGTAGAC
>JAPLSK010000257.1 GCA_026398675.1 bacterium
TCCACTTCAACACGGCCATCTCGACCGCCATGGAGCTGGTCAACGACATCTACGCCCTGGAGACCGAGAGGAGTGTACCCGACGAGGCGCACCCGGTCGTCGCCGCCTGCCTGCGCGACCTGGTGGACGTCCTGGCGCCCATCGCCCCCTTCATCTGCGAAGAGCTGAACGACCGCTTCGGCGGGGAGGAGTCGGTCCACGACCGCCCATGGCCCGTTTGGGACGAGGCGGCCCTGGAAGTCGAAACCGTCACCCTGGCGGTGCAGATAAACGGAAAGGTCCGCGACCAGGTCGAGGTGCCGGTGGATGCCGGCGAGGACGCCGTCCGCGAGGCCGTATTCGCCAGCGAGCGGGTCCGGGCCTACACCGACGGTAAAACGATAAAAAAGTTCATCGTCGTGCCCGGACGGCTGGTGTCCATCGTGGTCCAGGGCTAAAGGGAGTCCATCCCGCGCCACAATGAGGGGAGAAGATGAAAATTCTGGTGGGTTACGCAACGGGCTACGGCTCGACGAAGTCCTACGCCGACGTTATCGCCGAGGAGCTGCGCCGGTCGGGGCATGAAACCGACGTCCTGCCGGCCAAGGGGGTCGGGAATCTCGCGGCCTACGCGTTCGTCGTCGTCGGCGGGAGCATCCGGGCCGGGCGATGGCTCGGTCCGGCCGTGAAACTGGCCCGTGAGGCGGTGAAGGCGGGAAAGAGGCACGCCGTCTTCTTCTGCTGCCTGGCCGCCCAGACCGAGGAGGGGAAGAAGAAGGTTTTCGGGGATTACCTCGATAAAGTCAGGGCGAAGGTTCCCGGCCTCGCTCCCCTCGAAATCGGCGCCTTCCCCGGCGTGGCGAACTACGAGGAGTACCGCTTCCCCGTCAAGGGGATAATGGCCGGGATAGCCAAAAAGCAGGGAGTGGATACCTCGGTGAACCGGGATTACCGGAAGCCCGAGGCGGCCCGGGAATGGGCCCGGGAATTGGTCCGGCGGCTGGGATAGGACGTAAAAACGGCGTAGGAGCCCTTTAGGGTTCGACGAGCGGTACGCCTTTGCGGCGGCACGGAGGGTTTTGTCAAAGCGCCCCATGTACGCCTTAAACGAGGGCCACGGGCTACACTTGTACAAGGGGCTGAAGCCCCTTGTCTTTTAACCGTTGATGCGGGGTATGATCACTCCCGCTGCACATGGACTAAAAAGGCGCACGGAGCGCCTTTAAAACTTCAGGAATCCGCTAGTGCCCGCCACCGTTGCGGCAATGCGAGCAGTAGCCGATTATCTCCAGGGAGTGGGAGACGTTTTCGAACTCGTTCTCCCTGCAAATCCTGTCCTGCAGTTTTTCCAAGTCGGCGCTGCGAATCTCGATTATCCGACCGCATGAGCGGCAGATGAGGTGGTCGTGGTGTTCGGCGCCTATCTCGTAGTGCCGGTGTCCCTCGCCGAGACTGGAGCAGGTCAAGAGGCCCGTCTCAACCAGGAGGTCCAGGGTGCGGTACACGGTGGCCCGGCTGACGTACAGCGGCCCCTCGGAAAGCTCCTGCGCTATCTCTTCGGCGCTCGGGTGTCCCGGGTGTCCCCAGACGGCCTTTAGAATGGCGCGCCTCTCCACGGTGCAGCGGAGGCCGCGCAGGGCGAGGTACTTTCTCAAAATGCGCTCGGCTTCTTCGTAGGTGGGGATGGCCATGCCGGACCTCCCAAATGAGAACCCATCTCACCCACCATTCTAGCCTCTCATTGCGAATTAATCAAGCCTGACGGGGCTTTTTTCGTCCGCGTCGCGGTCGGTCCGCGGGACCGATTTGCCAAGCCCCCGATTCTTCCGCGTCGCGGTACCACCGTCTCCGACCTATCGGCTCAGGCTCGCCACCGCCGAGGAGATATGACGGTCCGTCCTATCTTTCAGCGTCATCATCTCCTCGCAGAGCTTGACGATGTCCATCTCGAGCCCCTGGGCCAGCCGGATGATGTTCACCAGAGTGATGTTGCGCTCACCCCGCTCGATGCTGCCGATGTACGTCCGGTGCAGGCCCGTCCTCTTGGCCAGCTTTTCCTGGGAGAGGCCGAGCCGCAGACGGTGACGCCGGACGGTCACGCCCAATGCAAGTTTGTGGTCCACCCCCACACCTCCTCGGTTTCGTTAACAGTTTGCCAGCGATAAAGGTCTTGACAACATTAACTTTACCGAGGGTTACTGACATAAACTGTCATCCGTGTCAGAGTTTTTCGTCGCCTTGCCCCGGACCGAGGGCTCTGGTAAGATTGCTCCAATTCGTTGTCTGCGGGGTTTATTCCGATGTTGGCCAAGGTTTTTTCAGCGGCAGTGCGCGGGGTCGAGGGCTACGTGGTGGAGGTGGAGGCCGATGTATCGCCGGGCCTCTCCACCTTCTTCACCGTGGGGCTGCCCGACGTGGCGGTGAAGGAATCCAAGGACCGCGTCCGGGCGGCGGTGCGCAATTCCGGCTACGACTTCGCCCCGGGTTCCTACACCGTCAACCTCGCCCCCGCCGACACGAAGAAGGAAGGCCCGTCCTTCGACCTGCCCATCGCCCTGGCGGTCTTGATCGCCACCCGGCAGATGGTGGCCGTCCGGCGCGATCGGATTGCCGTGGTCGGCGAGCTCTCCCTGGACGGCGCCCTGCGCGGGGTGCGCGGTATCCTGCCCATCGCGGTGGCGCTGCGGGACGAGGGGTTCAAGGCGCTCATCGTGCCTAAAGAGAACGCGAAGGAGGCCGCCCTGGTGGACGGTCTCGACGTTTTTGCCCTGGAAACCCTGGCCCAGGCGGCGGAACTCCTCGAGGGGCGTCTGACCCCCGAGCCCTTCAAGGTGGACCTGCAGGAGGAGTTCACCCAGGCCGCGAACTACGACCTGGACCTGGTGGACGTGAAGGGCCAGGAGCACGCCAAGCGCGCCCTGGAGGTCGCCGCGGCCGGCGGGCATAACCTCCTGATGATGGGCCCCCCCGGCGCCGGGAAGACCATGCTCGCCCGCAGGTTGCCCACCATCCTACCGAAAATGTCCCTGGACGAGGCGCTGGAGACGACCAAGGTCCACTCCGTGGCGGGGATGCTGCCGTCGAACCAGGCCCTGGTCGCCACGCGCCCCTTCCGTTCGCCCCACCACACCATCTCGTCGGCGGGGCTAATCGGCGGGGGGAGCTACCCCCGGCCGGGCGAGGTTTCCCTGGCCCACCACGGGGTACTCTTCCTCGACGAGCTGCCGGAGTTCGAGCGCCACGTCCTCGAGGTGCTGCGCCAGCCCCTGGAAGATCGCCGGGTGACCATCGCCCGGGCCCAGATCAGCCTCACCTTCCCCGCCAGCTTCACCCTGGTCGCCTCGATGAACCCCTGCCCCTGCGGCTACTACGGCGACCCGAACCACAGCTGCACCTGTTCCCCGGCTTCCATCCGCCGCTACCGCTCGAAAATCTCCGGCCCCCTCCTGGACCGCATAGACATCCACCTCGAGGTCCCGGCGGTGCCCTACCGGGAGCTTTCCGCCGAACGCTCGGGCGAACCGAGCGCTGTTGTGCGCGAGCGGGTCAACGCCGCCCGGGAGCGCCAGCAGGAGCGCTACGCCGGCACCGGCATCCACTCCAACGCCGGGCTCACCAGTAAGATGATTCGGACATTCTGCCAGCCCGAGCCGGAGGCCCAGCAGCTCCTGCACCAGGCGGTGGACCGGCTGGGGTTCTCGGCCCGGGCCTACGACCGGGTGCTCAAGCTGGGCCGGACCATCGCCGACCTGGAGGATGCGCCCACAATCACGGCGGCCCACGTCTCCGAGGGCATCGCCTACCGGAGCCTGGACCGCAAGTTCAAGGTGTAGCCGGGGATTGTTGAAGGTTGCGGGGGGAGGTTGTAATGGGAAAAATGACGGCGCTCATTGGGTTTATTTTCGCCGGAGCCGTCCTGGCCGCGGGCTGGGTCGAGGCGGAGGGATTGACGAGTTTGACGCTGCCGGGGCCCGACGACCGCGAGTATCTGGCGGAGCCGCTGGACTCGCGGCCGGTGTACGATGCGGATGACGACTCGGAGCCGCTGCACCGGGTGGTCACCCTGCGCCTTTCCGTCGGCGATGGAATGCAGACGGTGGTCGAGGCGGACCTGACGCGGGGTTGCGAGCGGATGCTGGCCCGCGTCGCTCCCGACGGCGGCCTCTACCTTCTCCTGGGCGGCCTCTCCCGCTATACCCTCCTGCGCTGGCGGCCGGGAAACGACGCCGAACTCCTGCTGGAAGGCGGTGATTTCATCGCCCGCACCGAAGACGAACGGCTCGTACTCACCCGCGACCTGCCCTGCGACGCTGAAGCCTATGGATTCAGCGAGGGTGGCGTTCTGCCGAAGCGCTCCGACGGCTCACCGCCTGGTGGAATAAGCCAGAGCCTCTATCAGCAGTA
>JAPLSK010000258.1 GCA_026398675.1 bacterium
CCCGGGGGTGGCTGCCTAAGTTGTCTCACTAATTAGCGCCGTCATCCGACTACCATTCCCCGGGTGGGCGGCCTAGGTTGTTCCACCAGTTAGCGTCGTCATCCAGCTACCATTCCCCGGGTGGGCGGCCTAGGTTGTTCCACCAGTTAGCGTCGTCATCTATTTTCAATTCCCCAGGGGGGACTGCTCCGTCCTTGGGAAAATGGAATCACTCACCACGGAACCCCGAGAACCCTGTGCAGCGCGTATCTCCAAATAATGTTCCCGTGACCGGCGCGCCCGTGGCCGAGATATTCTCCTCCCTGGCCGGCGAGGGGCCCCACGTGGGCCGCCGACAGATCTTCCTCCGCCTGGCCGGCTGCGGGGTGGGATGCGACTACTGCGACACGCCCACGGACCCGGAGGCGCCGGCGATAATCGAACGGGCTCCGGGGGAGGTCGTCCGGCTGGCCAACCCCCTGACGGTCGAGGCGGTGTTGGCGGAAATCCGGGGGCTGGAGGAGCGGGCGCCGGGCCATGCACACCTGGCCGTAACCGGCGGAGAGCCGCTGCTGTACGGAAAAATCCTCCGGGAGCTGCTGCCCGCGGTCCGGGAACTGGGTCTGCCGGTTTACCTGGAGACGGCGGGGGTCCACCCCGACGCGCTGCCGCCGCTGCTGCCGTTCCTGGACGTGGTGGTCGCCGATATTAAGCTGCCCGCCCACTGCGGAAGGGCGTACTGGGACGAGTCGGAAAAATTTCTAGAAATCTGCGCGGGGGCGGATATCGAGCTTCTGGTGAAAATCGTCTTCGGGAAAAAGACCCCCTGGGGCGAGGTGGAGCGGGCGCTGAGACTGGTGAACGAGGTCGTTCCCGAGGTCGAGGTGACGCTTCAGCCCATCCACGGCGCCGACGGCCGTCCGGAGCTCACCGGGGCGGAGATGCTCTGGGCGCACGTCCGGGCCTCGGCTGTCCACCCAAATCTTCGCGTCCTGCCCCAAATGCACCGGCTTCTGGGTATCAAATAGCAACTTTACGAATCGTGTGACCGACCACCTTTATTGACCGCTGGAGCCACCATGCCGCTGACGCTTTCCGAAAACGCCGTCACCGTTCTCGAACGGCGCTACCTCAAACGCGACGACGAGGGCCGGCCGACGGAAACCCCCGAGGAGCTCTTCCGCCGCGTCGCGGGGACCATCGCTTCGGCCGACGAGAACTACGCCGACCTGACCCACTCCGTGGACACGGGCGCCACGGCGGCCCGTTTTTACGAGATGATGACCAAACTCGAGTTCATGCCCAACTCGCCCACGCTGATGAACGCCGGGCGCGAGCTGGGGCAGCTCTCCGCCTGTTTCGTCCTCCCCGTGGGCGACTCGATGGAGGAGATATTCGACTCGATCAAGCACACCGCACTGATCCATAAATCCGGCGGGGGGACGGGGTTCAGCTTCTCCCGCCTGCGCCCGAGGAACTCGCTGGTCGCCAGCACCATGGGGGTGGCCTCGGGGCCGGTGAGCTTCATGAAGGTGTTCAACGCGGCCACGGAGGCGGTCAAGCAGGGCGGCACGCGCCGCGGCGCCAACATGGGCATCCTGCGCGTGGACCACCCCGACATCCTCGATTTCATAGACGCCAAGCAGGACCTGGCCCAGCTCACCAACTTCAACATCTCGGTGTCCGTCACCGACGCCTTCATGGACGCCCTGGAAAAGGACGGAACCTACCCCCTCGTCACCCCCAATGACGGCGAGGTGGTCCGCCACCTGCGTGCCCGTGAGGTTTTTGACAAGATCGTGCACAACGCCTGGGCCACCGGTGAGCCGGGCGTCGTCTTCATAGACCGCATCAACGCCGCCAACCCGCTTCTCGAGCTGGGCGAGATTGAGTCCACCAACCCCTGCGGTGAACAGCCGCTCCTGCCCTACGAATCCTGTAACCTGGGCAGCCTCAACCTCGGTCGGATGGTGAAGCGCTCCGGCGATTCCCATGAAATTGACTGGGACAAGCTGGCCCGCACCGTCCACGACTCCGTGCATTTTCTGGACAACGTCATAGACCTGAACAACTATCCCCTGGAGGAAATCGCCGCCCAGACGCGGGCCAACCGCAAGATCGGCCTGGGGGTGATGGGCTTCACCGACATGCTGGTCCGGTTGTGGGTCCCCTACAACTCGGCGGAGGCGGTGAAAATCGCCGGGGATGTGATGGCGTTCATCCAGACGGAGGCTTGCAAGGCGAGCGAGAAGCTGGCCGAGATCCGCGGTCTCTTCCCGAACTACCCCCGCTCGACCTTCGCCCGCGAGAAGGGTCCGAAGCTGCGCAACGCCGCGTTGACCACCATCGCCCCCACCGGCTCCATCTCCATCATCGCCGCTTGCTCGTCGGGAATCGAGCCCTACTTTGCCCTGGCCTTCTACCGCCGGGTGCTCGACGACGACAAGCTCCCGGAGATAAACCCCCTTTTCCGGGAGGTGGCCGAGAAGCGGGGGTTCGCCTCGGATGACCTGTTCAAGAAGGTGGCGGAGCACGGCTCCGTGGCCAGCCTCGATGACGTGCCCGAGGATGTCCGGCGCATCTTCGTCACCGCCCACGAGATAGAGCCCGCCGACCACATCCGCATCCAGGCCGCCTTCCAGATGCACGTGGACGCGGCCGTGTCGAAGACCATCAATTTTTCGAAGAGCGCCACCGAGGCCCAGATAAAAGAGGCGTACCGGCTGGCCTACGACCTTGGGTGCAAGGGAATCACCGTCTACCGCGACGGCGCGCGCGACGCCCAGGTCCTCAACATCGGCCGCGAGGAGAAGAAGGTCGAGGAGAAGTCCCGGGAGCCGCGCCCGCGCCCCATGGTCACCCATGGCCAGACCATCAAGATGACCACCGGCTGCGGAACCCTCTACGTGACCATCAACGAGGACGCCGAGGGCCTGTGCGAGGTTTTCACCCAGATGGGCAAGACCGGCGGGTGCGAGGCCAGCCAGAGCGAGGCGGTGAGTCGGCTCATCTCCACCTCCATCCGCGCCGGCGTGGACGTGAACAAAATCGTGGACCAGCTCCGCGGCATCCGCTGCCCCTCCCCGATATGGCACGGCGGCGAGCAGATTCTATCCTGCCCCGACGCCATCGCCCGGGCCATCCAGTACTACCTCGACCCCGAGAAGCACGGCTTCGGCGGACGCGCCGCCAAGCAGATGACCTTCGAGGCGATAGAGGGCAATGTGCCGGAAGAACACGGCGACGGGAACAACGGCGGCAAGCAGAAGGTGATGCTCCCGGTGAAGTCCGCCTGCCCCGATTGCCACGGCCAGCTCTACTTCGCCGAGGGTTGCCTTATATGCCCGGCCTGCGGCTACTCGAAGTGCAGTTAGCCCAATGTGTGGCGGATGTGGTACACTATGAGCGTGGGATAAGATGGGGGGTGGGCGGTTGAAAAGGTTGTTGTTGATAGTGGCGCTCCTCGCGGCGGGCGCGCTCCTGGTAGGTTACGATACCTACGACGAGCGCATCCCCAACGGCGGCGTCTACTCCTGCCAGACGTGCCACGGGTCGGGGTACTCGTTGAATTCCTTCGGGGCGGACTTCCTGGGTGAAGGTTCCCGATGGACCTACGACCTGTCACAGGTGGATTCCGACGGCGGCGGCGCGGCCAACGGCGCGGAGCTCCTCGATACCGACGGTGTGTGGGAGGAGGGGGATCCCGATCCCGGTGATCCCGCCGACGTAACCAACCCCGGCGTCTCCGAAGACGACGGGCAGATCGGTATCGAGGGCAGCACCTGGGGTCGCGTAAAAGCCGACGGGCCCTGATACCGTCGTCCCCTTGTGAAGAGGCGGCCCGAGTGCCGCCTTTTTGTGAACCCGAGTGCAGTCTCTATCTTCGACGGCGGGTGGAGCCAGGGTGACCCCGATCCCGGCAATCCCTCCAACGTGACCAACCCCGGCGCGTCCGGTGACGACCGGGTGGGCGTGGATTCGTCATCCTGGGGCCGCATCAAGGCCGAGGGATTTTAACCGTCAGCGTTTATTAAAAAAGGCGGCCCGCGCCGCCTTTTTTGTGCCAAACGTCAATGTGCGCGTCTTCACTCCAATCGACGGCGGGTGGAATGCCGCCCCGGTTGGTATAAAAAAGCGGCCTCGGCCGCCCCGCATGTAGGTTCTTTATCTACTCCGGCCGGACCAGGTGCGGGGTGACGAATATCAAGAGCTCACGCAGCTCCTCGGAGTCCGAGGTGCTTTTGAACAACAGGCCCAGGACCGGGATGCTGGAAAGGAGCGGCACCCCCTGCTCCACCGACTCGGCCTTGCGCCGCAGGAGGCCGCCGATGACGCCGGTCTCGCCGTTCTGCAGAAGGAGCGTGGTGCTGGCCTCGGTGGTGTCCACCTGAAACGCGAGCCCCGGCGCCGGGGTGCGGGACATCTCCGAAATCTCCGGCCGGATGTCCAGGGTTATCTCGTTGACCGAGTTCACGTGGGGGGTGACCGAAAGCTTGATGCCCACGTCGTAGAGCTCGACGTAGGTGTTGCCGTTCTCGTCGAGGAGGTTGACGGGGATGCGGCTGCCGACGAGGATGCGGGCCTCCTGGTTGTCCAGGGTGGTGATGCGCGGCGCGGAGAGGATGT
>JAPLSK010000259.1 GCA_026398675.1 bacterium
CGAGCTACGCCTCTGGCGAAACCCCTTGTTTTCCCCACGAATCCCATGAGATAGAAAAGAACGGCCCACTCTCTTCAAGAGGGGATTGCATGGCGACCAGGCTTTTATTGGCGATGCCGGCGGTGTTGGCTGGAGCGCTCGTCGTGTCGGCTGAAGCGGTCGAGGTTCCCGCCGACCCCTTCCTTCCGGGAGTGGAGCTGGGCGCCGCGCGCGAGACCGTCAAGCAGGCTCTCCAGGATGAGGGCTACAAGCTCTCCTGGGACGAGTGGTGCCTGTGGGGCTCACGGGACGACCTCTGCGACATCGCCTACTGCTTCGGCGAGTACGGGGAGCTGAAATCCGTCGAGTATCACCAGCGCTGCCCCGGCGACACCTGGCCCGATGCGTCGCTGGAGTGGCGCGACCGCCTGATGGAAACCTTCGGCCCCCGGGCCTCGGTCACCGACGACGAGGCCGACTACTGGTCCGCCGGGGTATACGAAATCGAGATGAGCCTGAAGTACCTCGACGAGGCCGACGGCCTCGATCCGGTGATAGAAATTCTCTTAACCGATTGATAGCTATACACCTCATCCTCGCCGCGACAACCGCCGCCGCAACCCCGCTCCCCTTCGCCTTCGGCCCGCCCTCACGACGCGACATTTACCGAGATGGGCGAGGCGCTCACCGCCGAAGGATGGGAAGTCCGGGGCGACGGCGAGACCCTCTTCGCCTTCTCGGGCCCGCTGGAGCTCTCCCTGCGCTGGGACGAGGACGGGTTCATAGCGGGGGTGACGCTGGTGGAACGCCGGGGGGATGCGGGGGAAGGCTTCGCCGCCCGGCGGTCGGAGCTCACGGCGGCGTACGGCGAACCGTCGGAAGCGGAAGACGACTACGCGCGATGGGAGGCCGCGGGGTATGACGTGGTGCTCGAGGCGTTCGAGTTCTTCGCCGCGGGTGAAAGGCAACCGGCCGTGCGGATCGGATACCTGCGAAACCCATGACGGGAAGGAAAATGAGCCCGCGAGGAATGGTCATGAATCGGCTGACGGTAATCGCGCTTACCGCGCCGACGGCGAGGACCGCCGGTATCATCGCCATTCACCAAGAGTGTGATGGTTAAAACTATAGTTTTTTCCCTGGTCCTGCTTCTGGCTTTCGAGGTCGGGGCGAATCCCGCCTATGAAAACGAACCCGAGCTCAAGCCGGCGGTCATTTTCTTCGGCCTGTATCTCGGCGGTCTGATGGCGGCTTTGCTGAGTCTGGGAGAGGAGGACGGGAACGGCGCGGTCGTGGAGGCGGTGGAGGACCCCTTCCTGCCGGAACTCGCCCTCGGGGCCGCGTCGGGAAAAATCCTCGCGACGCTGGGGAACGCGGGTTGGGCGGTCGAGATTTCCCACGACCGCACCCCCCTCGGCGAGCACTTCATCCTCGAGGGTCGGCGGGGGGACCGGCTCATCCGGTACACCTACGACTCCGCGGAGAACCTGGCGGAGGTCGTTTACGCCGAGCCGCACCCGCCCGACGAGACGCGCACCGAGGCCTACGGGGCGTGGCTCGACGTTTTGAAGGAAACCTTCGGCGAGCCGGAGGTTTCTGGCTCTTTCCATCACTGGGAAACCGGCGTGTACGTAGTGGACATCGGGGCGGAGGACTTCGATTTCGGCGACGGCTCCCCGGCCCCCGTCGTCCGGATAACGATCGCCCGGCTCCCCTAGACCGCGGACGGACCCCGTTCCCGAACCAGGCTCAGTTGCGGCGGAATCGGCTCGAAGCCGAGTTTGTTATTGATGGCGAGCATGGGGGCGTTCTCCCGGGCGTTGCCGGTCACGAGCGCCGGCACGCCCCGCTTTTTGTAGAGCTCCATGGCGGCGTACTTGAGCGCCGTGGCGATGCCCCGCCCGCGGCGGGCCGGGACCGTGCCCGTGATGAGCGGCATGGCCGGCGCGTTCTTCCCCCCGGGGAGCACCAGCCCCGTCACGCCCACAAACTCCGCCCCGTCCAGGGCGACGACGTAAGTAGTCCGGTCCATGGAAGGGCTCTCGAAGGCCCGCTTCCACTCCTCGAAGTCCTGCATGCGGTAGGGGACGGCGTGCGGCACGTCGGCCTCCGAGTCCTCGAAGATGCGCCACAGCCGCCGTTCCTTATCATTGTCGTTGATTTCGGCGTAGGGCCGGATTACAATTCCCTCTAGCTCGACGCGCCGCAGACGCTCGGTAAAATCCGCCGGAGATGGACGCGCAAGCCATGAGGCGGCCGTTCCCCTCGCCGATGAAGCGCGCCAGGAGCCGTTCCGGGGGTATGTTATCCTCCCCATGTTGGGCGTTGGAAAGCGACGCGGGTAGGGGGTTCTCCAGGTTGGAGAGCTCCAGCAGCGCGGGCAGGTCCTCAACTCTGTAACGGCGGATGTTCATCGGCACCCCCCTTTTCAACGAATTATAAGACAAGACGACCGGCGATTGGCGGGCGGGCAGAGCAACGGGCGGGCGGCCGCAGAGGGCCGCCCCTACGGGGAGAATTGAACTGCCCGTACCCTAGGGACGACCATCCGCAGTCTGAACGGGAAGCCGCTATAACGTCAACAACCGTCACGTTCTGACCCGGCAGGAAAGGCTCACCTTGCGCATCTTAGTCACCGGTGGGGCGGGGTTCATCGGCTCGAACTTCGTCCACCTCATCCGACGCGAAAAACCCCGCTGGGATATCGTCGTCCTGGACAAGCTGACCTACGCGGGCAGCCTGGCCAACCTCGACGCGGTCTGGGGCGACATCACCTTCCTGAAGGGCGACGTGGCGGTGCCCGGCAACGCCCGGGACGCGATGGAGAGGTGCGACGCGGTGGTCAACTTCGCCGCCGAAACCCACGTGGACCGCTCCATCGTGGACGCCGACGCCTTCATCCGGACCGACGTTTTCGGCGCCTTCGTGCTCCTGGAAGCGGCGAAGGACCTCGGCGTCAAGCGCTTCGTCCAGGTCTCCACCGACGAAATCTACGGCGAGGTGCTGGAGGGCTTCAGCAAGGAGACCGACCCGCTGATGCCGCGCAACCCCTACGCGGCGAGTAAGGCGGCCGCCGACCGCCTGGCGTATTCTTATTGGGCCACCCACGGCGTGCCGGTGGTCGTCAGCCGGTCGTCGAACAACTACGGCCCGCGCCAGTACCCGGAGAAGCTGGTGCCCCTCTTCATCACCAACGCCATCGAGGGCAAGCCCTGCCCGGTGTACGGCACCGGCGAGGCCGTGCGCGACTGGATTCACGTCCACGACCACTGCCGGGCGATTCTGCTTTTAATCGAGAAGGGCGAAAACGGCGAGGCGTACAACGTCGGCGGGGGGAACCTCCTGAACACGATGGAGATGGGAAGCGCCATCCTGGACGCCGTGGGCGCCGATAAAAAATTACTGAAGCACGTCCCCGACCGACCCGGCCACGACTACCGCTACGCCCTGGACACGGGCAAGATCAAGGCCCTGGGCTGGGAGCCGGAGCACGAGTTCGCCGAGGGAATCCGGGAGACCGTGGCCTGGTACAAAAAGAACAAGGACTGGTGGGAGAAGATAAAGTCCGGCGAGTTCAAGCGTTGGTGGAAGCGATACTACCGCGACCAGGGCCGCGCGTAGGGCTCAAAGGTTGACGGGACGAACCTGTACTTAACGGACCCCCATGGGGGTCCGCTTTTTATATGCGATACGGCGGGGCTACTCCGCGTCGGGCTCCACGGGCGTCGCCTCGGGGACCAGCGGCTCGTCGGTGGGAACGAGGAACGTCTCACCCTCGAGCCGGATGCAGGCCCAGCCGGTCAGGCCACCGACGGTACGGACCCGGGCCCAGTCCCCGGAAACCTCCAGCACCTCCACCACCTCACCCGCGGACAGAAGGCCGACTTTCACGCCGGTGGCGGTGGAGGGGGCGTCGCGCAGGCGCAGGGCGTCGGCGGCAACCTTCATCCGCTCGGGCTGCGTCTCCTCGACGGGGGCGACCTCCTCGGTGTGGGCGACCGTGCTCGGGGTGACGTTGTCCGGGTCCACGCCCAGGGCGAAGAAGGCGTCCTCGATGGTTCGTCGCAAGAGGTTCACGTTGCGCTCGCTGAAGCTCAGGTCCTTCCGGGAGGCGTAGTAGGGCTCGAAGGTCTCCTTGAAAGCGGCCAGGAGCACCGGCGCGGAGGCGGGATCGCCCATGAGCCCCAGTCCCTCGGCCGCGGCCACGTTGACCAGCAGGTTGATGTCGCCCAGGGCCGACTCGACGAGCTCCCGGTCGCCCGGTTCCCCCCGACGGGCCAGATACCAGACCGTGAGCCGGCGCGCCTCGGGCTCGGGGTGGTCCAGGAGCCCCTGCATCGTCTCCCCGCCGACCGCGCGCTTGTCGGTATACAAAACAGGTTGTTGATCAGCGTCTTGCTATAATGCCGGTGGCGAGAGATCCCTGGGTTAGGGAGCTCCACTATCGCCGGTTTAGCAAAGGGGTTCAAGAAATGAGCATTTTCACGCACGACGACTACGTCGCGCTGATTCAACAGTACCCGTATGTAATTGGAAGGTCCGCCGCTCTTCAGCTGCAGGCCCTTTTTATTTTTCTATGCAGCAACCCGATCCCAGCCACAGGACAGCTAACGCCGCAT
>JAPLSK010000260.1 GCA_026398675.1 bacterium
GGATCAACTCGCCTGCGTCATCGTCGGGCAGGAGGAGGTCGTCGAAGAGCTCCTGCTGGCCCTTTTTTCCCACGCCCACGCCCTGTTGGTCGGGGTGCCGGGACTGGCCAAGACGCTCCTGGTGTCCAGTCTCGCCCGCGCCCTGGACCTCTCCTTCCGGCGCATCCAGTTCACCCCCGACCTGATGCCCGCCGACATCACCGGCACCGACGTCATCCAGCCGGACCCCGAGACGGGCCAACGGGCCATGCAGTTCCTCCGCGGGCCGGTCTTCGCCAACCTGATTCTGGCCGATGAGATAAACCGCACCCCCCCGAAGACCCAGGCCGCCCTCCTGGAGTCCATGCAGGAGCATCAGGTCTCCATCGGCGACACCACCTATCCCCTGCCCGACCCCTTCTTCGTCCTGGCCACCCAGAACCCCATCGAGCAGGAGGGGACTTACCCCCTGCCCGAGGCCCAGCTCGACCGTTTCATGCTGGAAATCCGCATCGGCTACCCGAAGCGGGACGAGGAGGAGCGCATCGTCGCCCAAACCACGGGCCGCGAGGAGTCGGTAATCACCCCCGTTCTGACCGCGGAGGAGATAATCGAGCTGCAGGGGCTGATTCGCGAGATTCCGGCGGCGCCGCACGTGATTACCTACGCGGTCAACCTGGCCCGGGCGAGCCGTCCCGAGGACCCCACCGCGCCGGAGTATATAAAGCGCTGGGTGGCCTGGGGGGCGGGGGTGCGGACGGGGCAGTACCTGATTCTCGGGGCCAAGGCGAGGGCAGCGCTCCGGGGTCGTCCGGCGGCGTCGGTGGACGACGTGCGCGCCCTGGCCCACGCCGTTATGCGCCACCGCGTGCTCATCAACTTCAACGCCGAGGCCGAGGGGGTCCACTCCGACGAGATAATCTCCCGCCTGCTGGAGATGGTGGAGCCGTAGCGGTCGGGGTAAGGGCTACCCTATCCCCCCTCCCCCCTTTGGGGGGAGGGCTGGGGTGAGGGGCGAAGCGGCGGGGATTAAAATCCCCGCCCTACATTTTAGGCAGGCGGGCGGGTCTGGACTACGTTCCCCTCTCCCCGTGGGAGGCCTGCGAGGCACGGGCTAGGGTGAGGGCTACCTTATAAAACGGCGGGGATAGGAATCCCCGCCCTACGTCAAGTAAAAACGACGGGCGGGCACAGAGGCCCGCCCCTACGTCGTATAATTGTGATGCGAGGTGCGGCTACTCCCCAACCTCCCCGACGTACGACTCGGGCACGGGCAGAAGGCTCGGCAGGACCAGCCCGCCCGAGTCCAGCGGCAGGAGGTTGGCCCAGCCTTCCACGGCGGCCCCCGTTTCCGAGTCGCTAGACGTGGTTTTGACCCAATTCCCCTCCCGCTCGACGATTTCCGCGCCTCGGGTGAAGGCGATGCTCTCGCCCAGCGGCGACGTAATTACGTCGCCGCCGGGGGAATCGTAGAGCGGCACGCCGGCGATGGTCGCGGAGAGGAAGTACGTCGGCACGCGGGGGCCCAGGTAGAGGTAAATCATGGAGTAGTCCCAGGGGTTGTCGTACGCCTCCACGACGCCGGCGTCGAAGTCGTCGTAGAGCATGTACTGGGTCCCGCCGATGTCGCCGATGTCGGGGTAGAGGGAGTAGGAGTTGACCTGGCCGGGGTATGGCTCGTAGTCGGAAAAACGCCAGACCAGCGCCCGTGGGTAGCTCTCCCCGTCGTATTTCGCCAGGTCGCATTTATCGAAGGCCGGCTGGTCGGCGATTCCGCCCAGAACATCCAGGCGGTAGCCCTCCTCTTCCACGGGGAGCGGCAGGTGGAGGCCGACGTTGTAGCAGAGGTCGTTCCAGTCGCAGCCCTCGCCCGGCACGACGCTCACCCTGCCCGAGCCGATGGAGCCCGACCAGCCCGCCCCGGTGAACAGGGGGTAGGTGAGCCGGAAGACCCGCTCGCCGTAGTCCGAGGTCAGGGCGTAATCCTGGACATACTCGACCAGCTTCGTCTCGCCCGGGGCGAAGGGGACCTCCCAGTAGGCCAGCACCGCGTTGGCGGGGTGGGTTATCCCGCCCCAGTCGTTCTCGATGTCGGTGAAGTAGCGGGCGAAGTAGAACGGCTGGCCCTCCTTCGGCTTTTCATCGAAGAGCGGCCGGGTCAGCCCGGCGAACTCGTCCCGTCCACCAGCACCCGTGGGTTTTCCAGCGGCGTTTCCATGTCCTCGGCGTCGTAGAGGTACGACACGAAGACGGTCATCACCGAGTGGGGGATGTACATGTAGACCGTGTCGGCCCCCCCCGTGTTGGTAAAGAGGAAGTCGGCGGTGACCGTGGCGCCGTAGACCTCGGAGCTCCAATCCTCGTAGTCCACGTGCTCGCGTTGGAGCTCGATGACCACGTCCTCGGCGGTCATGGCGACGGCCGGGTGCTCGCCGATGGGCGAGGCGCCGGAGGTGATGGAACCCAGGTAGCCGGCGTCGCCCAGCGCCGCGGCGGCGAGGGAAAGGATTAATAGAACCTTCAGCTTGCCCATGACCGTCCCCCTCAGCTTATCGTGATTGGGCAAGGGGTTTACCCCTTGTCTCCCGGTTTTGTTCCCTTAAAGTTGAAACGCTTCGGCGCGCCGCATGGCGGAAAAAGTCGGTATGACCGAGACATGGCGGTCACGCCCCCAGGGCTCGGTGGGGCCGAGGAGGCCCAGGTTCAGGATGCCCGAGTAAACCTCGTCAGCGGGTGCAGCCGGCTGAAGCAGAGGTGATTGTTGCCAGAACGATGACGAGCGTGATGCGGCGCATCCCGTACAACGCCTAAGGGCGGTTTTGTCCGGCGTTCTGACCCGTGTAATCCATATCCGGGGCCGGGGTGAAGTAGGCGTTCCCCTCCCCGACCAGCTCCTCGAGCCGTTTCTGCAGCTCCTCGTCCGGGGCGACCAGGTACGCCGTGCCGGCCAAAAGGGTCGCCCCGCCCCCGGTCAGCTTCAGGTGGATGTAGACCTCGATTTCGCCGGGGTATTCCGTCAAAAGGTCCCGGATGGGCAGCAGGTCCTCGTCGGTGAGGGCGCCGGCCAGAATTTCCAGGTGGAGCTGCCGGGCCAGCAGGCGCGGCACCTGGGCCAGGTCGTAGATGGCGTTGGCGCGGATGTTTATCTCCTCCCGGTTGGTCTGCGCCTGACCGACCACCAGGACGACGGAGTCCTTGGCCACCAGCTCGCGGTAGCGGGCGTACGTTTCCGCGAAAATCGCCGTCTCCACCGACGCCCCCTCGTCTTCCAGGGTGGCGAAGGCGATGCGCTGGTTGTTCCGGTCCAGCTTCCGGGTTATCTGGGTGAACACGCCGGCGACGCGG
>JAPLSK010000261.1 GCA_026398675.1 bacterium
GCCTACGACGGCGAAGGCAACCCCACCGCGGCCGCCATCAGCTTCGCCGCGAAATTCGGCCTCACCGAGGCCGACCTCCGGATAGACCAGACGCCCAAGGGGGCACGGGTGCAGGTGGAGATAACAACGGGCGGAGCCTCCACGGTGGACCTGCTTCCCGACATCGTAAAGGCCCTCGTCACCGAGATGCCGCTGCCCAAGGCCATGCGCTGGGGCGTCGGCGAGGTCCGGTTCCTGCGGCCCATCCGCTGGCTCGTGGCCCTGGCCGACGACGCGGTGTTGCCGCTGGAAATAGGCGAGGTCAAAGCGGGGCGCCGGTCGCGGGGGCACCGTTTCCTGGCCGACCGGGAATTCGAGCTCGCCGACGCCTCTCTGGACGGGTATCTGCGCGCCTGCCGGGAGCACGACCTCATCCTCGACGGCACCACCGTGGACGACGAGGGGAACGTCCAGTCTCCGGGAGAACGGTATTCGTATCTCAAGAAACGTCTGGAAGAGATGCTCTCCGCCCACGGCAACGTGCTTTTCGACGCGGAGCTCCTCCTCAAAGTCACCAACATGGTGGAGCATCCGACCTGCCTGGAGGGCGGGTTCGAGGAACGGTTCCTGGAATTGCCCGAGGTGGTGGTCTCCAGCGTCCTGAAGGAGTACCAGAAGTACTTCTAGGTGCGCGACGCAACGGGTGCGCTCCTGCCGCGTTTCATCGTCGTGCGGGACGGGGGGGACCGCAACGCCGGGGGCGTCGTCGGCGGTCACGAGCGCGTCCTGCGGGCGCGGCTCACCGACGCCGCCTTCTTCTGGGATCTGGGACGGAAGCGTTCCCTCGAATCCCTGACCGAGGAGCTCGCCGACCTCCAGTTCATCCGCGGTCTGGGAAGCTATTCCGACAAACGGAACCGCCTGATCACCCTCGTGCAGTCGGTCAACGCGGAGGGGGTTTGCGACTCCGACCCGACCGTGGCGGGTCATCTCGAACGCGCGGCCTCCCTGGCCAAGCAGGACCTCCTCACCCGTCTCGTCGTCGAGTTCACCGGCCTGCAGGGGCTGATCGGCGGCGAGCTGGCCCGGGCGCAGAAGGAGCCCGAGCCGGTCTGGCGGGCCATCCGTGAGCAGTACCTCCCGAAACGATTTTCGGGCCGGGCGGAGGAGCTGCCGCAAACGGCGACGGGATGCCTCCTGGCGCTCTTGGACCGCTTGGACACCCTGGCGGGGTGCTTCGCCATCGGCCTGTCACCCACCGGCTCGAAGGACCCCTACGGGCTGCGCCGCGCCGCGCGGGGGGTCATCGGCATCGCCGCCGGAGTGGAGGACCACGCCCCCGCGGGATTCAGCCACGCGCGGCTCGATCTTGAACCGCTTCTGCGAATCGCTATCTCGAACTTCGAAGGCGTGACCAAGAAGGCGTTCGACGAGGGCGAGATTTACGCGAAGCTGGTGGCCTTCCTCGCCGACCGCGCCCTCCGCCTGCTCGGAGAGCTGGGTCTGCCGACCGATGCCGTTCGGGCGGCCCTGGAGGCATACCCGACCCGCCCCTGGTACGCCTGGCGCTCGGCCCACTCCCTCGCCCGGGCCAAGGGGGGCGGGGAGTTCGCCGACGTGGCGACCGGTTACAAGCGGGCCTGCAACATCCTCCGCCAGGCCGCAAAGGAATTCGGCCTCACCGAGTTCAAGCCCTTCGATGCGACCAAGCTGGAGCTGGATGAGGAACGCGGGCTGGCGGAGCTATTAACCCGCGAGGAGGCGGGGGTGGCCGCCGCCGTCGGGCGGGGAGACTTCGACGCCGCTTTGGGGAAAATCGCCGGCTTCCGCGAGGCCATTGACCGCTTCTTCGATGAGGTAAAGGTTTTCGCCGACTCCGAGGAGCTCCGCGACAACCGCCTGGCCCTGCTGAACGAGCTGGTGGGCGTTTTCAGCCGTGTGGGTGACCTCTCTTTGATCCAAGCCGAGTAGACTACCCCCTCCCGGAATGTGAAACCTGCGCCGTGGAGGGCCTCTCTGTACCGTCCCGAGAGGGGAACCGGGAACCGCGGAGCGTCGTATCCTGTTTGAGCTTAATATATTCCACCGTTTTCACTCCCCCGATCCCCGCCCGGGAGTTCTCCGTTGCGCCCTGTAGTCCCGGTAATCCTGGCCCTTCTCGCCGTCCTCCTCGTCGTCGGTACACTCCGTGCGAAACCCGACGACGGTTACCGGGTCGAGCGATTCAGCTACCGGGTCAACCCGCCCAAACACCACCCCTACGAAGCGTTCTTCACTCCCGAGCTCGAGAACCCTAGAACCCCCGCCTTCTACGAGGAGCTCGTCCTCGAGCCCGGCGATTACGCCCCACCCACCGCCGAGGAGTTAGGAGAACGGCTCTGGAGCTATAACCGCACCTACGACGCCTTCGGTGACCCCTACCTCTACCCCTTCAACCACGACGAGTGGAGCGAGCGGGTGGCGAATCTCAGGCTCCGCGAACAAACCTACGCCCACGAGGCCGACGAGGGGCTCATCGGCGACATCGCCATAGACTGGCTCGCCACCACCCTGAAAATCACCGGCCGCAAGCTCTTCGTCCTCGGCTACACTTCCAAGACCTACGTTAACCCCCCCGACCCGCTCCTGGTGGGCACCCAGGGCAATTTCAACATGGATCAGGAGACCCAGATCCGGGTCGAGGGGACCATCGCCCAGCGGGTCACCGTCAACGTGGACTACGACGATACCCGGGAGAACGACTCGCGGAACAAGCTGTCCCTCCTCTACACCGGCCGGGAGGACGAGCTCATCCGTCAGGCCGAGCTGGGCGACATCGCCCTCTCCATCCCCGGAACGCGGTTTGTCAGCTACTCGGCGAAGAGCCTTTTCGGGGCCAAGGTCATCGGAGGCTTGGGCGACTGGTTCACCTTCACCCTGATCGGTTCCCGGGAGAAGGGCATCACCGAGGAGGAGGAGTTCACCGGCACGGGTCAGCTCCAGCGGCAGGACTTGAGGGACACGAGCTACTCGGAGCGGCTCTACTACCGGGTGGACACGAACCCGGCCCACTTCGGACAAGAGCTTCAGATAGCCGAATCCCCCATCGACGGAAGCGCCTTAATCGAGATTTACGTTTATTCCTACGGCCACGAGCGCGACCCAACCTACACCTACTACTCCCTCGACGCCCGGATTTACTCGGACGGCGAAGGGGGCAGCCCCACCAACCCGCCCGTTCCCACCGGCGACCCCCCCGTCAGCTCCGATTTCTGGCGCCGGTTGGAGAACGTGCGGGATTTCTACATCAACAAGGCGACCGGCAGGGTCACCTTCACCACCAGCGTCGGCACCACCGATTATGTGGCGATCAAGTACAAGGTGGCCAACCCCTCCAACCCCACCGGCGTCATCTACTCGGTGGGCTACGGCGAAGGTGCGACGGCGGACCCCAAGCTGGTCAAGAGCGGTATTAACAACCCGATATTGACCGACTACATGTACCACGACGTCTACTACCTGGGGGCCATGGGCTTGCAGAACGACTCCGACTTCATCATGGAGATTTTCGACCTCCAGGACCGGGCCAACGACGCCGAGGACTTCGACGGAGACGGCAACACCACGGAACCGCTGGTGCGCGTCTTCGGGCTCACCCGCGCCTCCGACGGCTCCGACGACCGGATCAACATCAACTACATTGACTTCGCCGGCGGCCTCTTGATCTTCCCCGACCGCTACCCCTTCCAGAAGGAGGGTGAGGAGGGCACCGACGAGGACGCCTACGACGAGAGCTACTCCCGGCGCAACCACCGCTACGACATCCACGTGGAGTACCACAGCGCCTCGGCCGTCCGCTTCCTCAAGCCCAACATCATCCCCGGCTCCGAGGAGGTGACGCTGAACGGCCGACGGCTGGTCCGCGACGTTGACTACATCATAGATTACGACTCGGGGTACATCGAATTCCTGGTTCCCGGGGCCGATTCCTCGGACGCCGATCTGAAGATAAAGTACGAGTACAAGCCGCTATTCGGCGAGGCCGGCAAAACGCTGGCCGGAGGCAGGCTGGAATTCAACCTCGACGACGTGATGACCCTCGGGGGGACCTACATCGGCGAGTGGACCGACAAGCCGGTGGATAAGCTGGAGATTCCCGAGCTGCGGTCCATCCCCAGCTCCCACCAGGTGGTGGACGCCGACGCCAGCCTGAACGTGCAGAACCAATTCATGACCGACTTCATCAACCTCCTGCCCTTTATCGAATCGAAGGAAGAATCGGTCATCACCCTCGAAGGCGAGTGGGCCTACAGCTTCTACAACCCGAACCGGGTCGGTCGGGCGCATGTGGATGACATGGAAAGCGCCAACCAGTCCATCTCCTTCCCCGCGGACGGCGACGAGTGGGGCCCGAGCTCCCCGCCGGTCACCGAGGACGGGACCTACGAACAGGCCGACCGGAAGCTCATGAAGGTCGGGGACGAGGAGTGGATTCGCAGCCAGATAAACGGCGAGTGGAACGAGGACGTCGTGCGCGTCCTGGTGTTCGGCGCCGACGAATCGCGGCCGCTGCCCCAGAAAGCGGGTGAGTGGGATTCCGTGTGCCGGATAATATCCCCCAACGGCCTGGACCTCGAGGAGAAGAACCTCAAGTACCTGGAGTTCTACCTCTACCGCCGCGGCGAAATCAACGGCGGCGTGCTGCACTTCGACATCGGTCTCATCAACGAGGACTCGGACGGCGATTACACGGGCTTGGGTTACGAGGGCTACGACACCGAGGACGAGGGGCTGCACGCGGGCATCTCCGACGACCTCTCCGACCCCGGCGAGTTGGACGGACGGCTGAACTACTCGGAGGACGAGCGCGGCTGGACCTTCAACAACTCGGGAGACGGCGGTGAATACGGGGTCGGCGGCGCGTATGACGAAGTCATCATCGGGCGGAACAACTCCCTCTTGAACACCGAGGACCTGGACTTCAACCTCACCCTGGACACCGCCGAACAGCACTTCGGTTACGCCGTCCCCCTGGCGGACATCCCCGAGGAGTACCTGGGGCGCGACCTGGGCAACGGCTGGCTGGCCATCCGCATCCCCCTGGAGACAGACGAGACGCGGCCGGGGGACTATATGCCGCCCCTTTCCAAGATAGTCAAGGCCATGCGCATCTGGATCGAGGCTGATAACGCCGGCGATTTCGGCCCGGACGAGAACACGGCCGTCCTCGTGTACAACCTCCGGCTCACCGGCGTCCGGTGGGAAGCCCCGGTGACCGAGCCCGAAAATCCGATGAATCAATTCGCCGTGGGCACGGTGAACTCCGAGGACAACCAGGACTACGATCCGTTGGAGCAGCGCGAGGACACCCAGGGATTTTTAATCCGCGAACAGGCCCTCGATCTCACGTACAACCTCGTCCGCTGGAACGACTGGGGCTTCGACGGGCGGTTCGGGCGGGGCTACACCCACCCGAGCCCTCGGTTCCACGACACCGGCGAGCCGGACTCCGGCGAGGGGGACGGCATCCTGAACACCGAGGACATGAACCACAACGGCATCCTCGACCCCGGCGAGGACATCGGCTGGTCCGGTTACGACCCGGACCTCACCGGCTCCGGCAATGGGGTGCTGGACACCGAGGACGTCATCCGGGGCTCCACGGCGCAGGAGTTCCTGGAGAGCCGCGACTTCACCACCCACGACCATCTGACCGTATCCATCAACAACCGCAACCGGGACAGAATCGGTGAAGACCTCTTCTTCATCCGCTTCGGCATCGACCCGAACAACTACTACGAGGCGGCGATGCCGCTGGCGGCGCCGGGCTGGAACACGCTGGAAGTGGACTTCACCCGCCTCATCGCCCTCCGGCAGGAGTACGATGCTTTTCCTCCCGAGGAGCGTCCGGCGACCTACACGAGGGACAATCTTACCGTGGCCGGCTCGCCGCAACTGGTCCGCGTGTACGAGGTCGCCTGCGGCGTCCTGACCACAGACCCCATGAGCGGCGCCTTCGATCCGGGAGGGGGACCGGGTCGGGTCTGGGTGAACAACATTGACCTGGAGAATCCGGTGGTGCGAGAGGGGCAGGCCCAGCGGGGGAGGCTCTTCTTGAAGTTCGCCGACGTACTCACCGTGGAGGGCAGCTACCAGAAGGTTGAGGGGGACTTCCAGTCCATCGGGCTCCGGCGCACCGGGGTCACGGCCGAGGACCTGGACGGGGCGGCCACCCTTCAGCTCGGTGCTTTCATGCCCACCGACTGGGGCATCGCCCTGCCGCTAACCGGCTCCATGACCCACTCCACCGTGTCGGTGGAAAACATCGCCGATTACGAGGGCTCTGTCGAGGACCTGGGCCAGACGGTCTCGGACACCGCCAAGGGCAACCTGACCTTCTCGAAGACGGGCTGGCCCACGATCGGATTCGCCTACACCGACTACCGGGGGTTGAACCAGACGGCCCAACGAAACGACCACGAGGAGGCGATGAGCGCCAGCTTCGATTACTCGATAATTTCCGAGCTCTTCTTCGTCCCGACCAAAGTAAACGCCCGGTACCTCTACAAGAAGGACTCCATCGCCTACGAAGAGGAAACGGGGCGGGTGGACACCGTCACCGGAAAGGAAGAGGTCACCACCTCGGTGACCTGGCAGTTCATCCGCGGGCTGTCATTCTCCCCCAACTTCTCCTTCTCGGACACCCGCGACCTCTTGCACGTCGAGCCGGTGAGCTACACGCAGAACTCCGGGCTGATGCTCTCCTTCAGCCGATTCCGTCTGGCTCAGCCGTCGCTGGATTTCGGCACCACCTACTCGGAGCTCTTCAACCCCCCCTTGGGATTCACGGGCGCGACCTACGACGTGAGCGTCAGCAACAACTTCTCGGCCAGCCTGCCCCTCTCCCTGGGAACCCTCATCGAGAAGTGGTTCGGAAGCTGGACGACCAACCTGAACTACACCCTGAGGAGGAGTTCGACCTACGACGAAGTCACCCAAAAACCGCCCCCCGAGTACGTCTGGGGCTGGAACAACATCTGGCACGAGGCCGGCGAGCCCACCTATTCGGGGCGGGGCTACTCCTATCTCATCTCGAACCGCTTCCGCCCGCTGGAGTTCTTCCGCGGTTTCGACGACCCCGAGCTGGCGAGCTACGACGTCCTTCTCGGGGAGATCAAGTACTCCTACTCCACGGACCTATCCGAGGCCTACGGAAGCAGCAGCCGGACCTGGACCGAGGTCTGGCCGGCCGCCGAGCTCACCATCACCGGGCACAAGTACTTCCCCATCTTCGCGGCCCTGTTGCAGCAGTCCACGGTCAAGCTCTCCTTCCAGAAGCAGACGACGAAGTGGATCGGGGTCAGCCTGTCGCGGACGTACACTCCGGGCATCTCCTGGCGCGCCGGCTGGTCGGACGACCTCTCCACCACGCTTTCCTACACCGAGGCCTCGACCATCACCGATGAGAGCGGGTCGGCTTACGGCATCGGCGACACCCACCGGGTCACCAACACTTACAACCCCGGGGCGAGCCTCACCTACGTGGTCGAGCTGCCGGGCTCCTTCCGCGTCCCCTTCCTCGGCGAGGACGTCCCGCTGCGCAACGAGCTGCAGCTCACCGCGAGCTACAACCTGACCATCGTCGAGAACAGCGTCTCCGGGAGCGGCCAGACGCCTCCCGACAACACCACGCGCCACACCGCCTCGCTTACCGGCGGGTACTACCTCACCACCAACATCCACGCCAACCTGACGCTGACCTACGAGGAATTCACCAACAAGACCTCGGTGGGTTACGACTACTCGAGCTTCGACGCCAAGCTGGCCCTGGAGCTGAAGTTCTGACGCGGAGCGGAGGTAGGGAAGCTGGATCGAACATCCGCCCCTACATGTTAGACGTGAATCGCTTATCAACCTCGCAGGCGCCGACCGACGGCGCGCCGTTTAGGTCGGCCCGACAAATTCCCTCCCCCTTTTTGGGAGAGTCACGCCCACGGGCCGGGGTGAGGGTCGGAGTTTACGCGATAGAGCGGCGGGAACTAAAAATCCCCGTCCTACATTTTCCTCTCCCCGTTGGAGAAGCCCGCCTACGGGTCGGGGGGGCAAAATAAAACGGGTGGGGAACCAAATCCCCACCCGTTTGAAACACCAAGTTCGCCAAAGTCGGATTTACGCGCCATAAATAAAGGCGGGGAACCAAGCCCCGCCCGTTTGAAATACCGAGGGCTACCTGAACGACGGAAGGGTCTTGCCGACCAGCGGCTCGGAGAACTCCACCCCGGTGTCGGAGTTGACCTTCTTGCGGATAATCTTGAAGTAGTACTCAGCCGAATCCCAGGTGTAGAACATTATCCAGCCGGAGAGGGTCTGGCCGGGCAGGATGGTCGCCTTATCGGCCAGATAGGTTTTACGCGGATCGCGGGAATCCTTCTGGTCGGACATCATCGGCTCGTCGAAGTTGGTTTCCATGGACTTGTACAGACGGCAGTTCGACAGGTCGAACTCGTAGGGCTCGGGGCCGCCCGGGTACGCGGGATCGTTGCTCCGGTTCGTAATCTCTATGAGAACGAATACCATGTACCTGTACGGCTCGGCGTTGAGCCTGTCGCCGCCGGCCAGCTCGATGGAGGTTTCCCGGGTGGTCGCCGTCACGGTGAGGTCAACGGGGCTGTCTTCGGCGATGTGGCTCGGGATGCTCATGAAGTCCCCGGCGTAATACTGGGAGGCGTAGTCGTCTATGATGAGGGGTTTCAGCTCATCCTCGTACTTGAGATAGGCCCGCTTGGTGAGCTTCTCGGTGTGCATGGTGTCGTTCATGATGTAGAGATAGCCATCAGGCGGAACGGGGCCCTCGAACACCAGACCCTCGGGCGGCTCGGGCCAGCCCATGTACACCGTGTAGGCACAAACCACACGGGTGCCGGTTTCGATGTCCACCTCTTCCTTCAGGGCTTCCTGCACCTTGGCCAGCATCGCCAGGGCCTCCTCCGCATGCTCGCCATGCTCCTCGCCTTGCTCCACTTTGGTCAGGTAAGTCTCGGCCGGGAGGAGGGCCTCATCGAGACCCTTCTTATCGAATTTATCGAACTCGATGGATCCCAGTTGGAACCAGCAGTCGTTGATGCCGTTCAGGACGCGTTCGTTACCGACGCCTTGCTTTTCCAACGTACCCAGTACGGTTTCGAGCGGCAGCGAACCAGGGTCGGCGATGCTCTCGAAGAGGTCGGCATACTCCACCAGGCAAGCCTGCCTGTACTCCTCCAGCGCGGCCTCGTACTCGTATTTCGCGTAGAGCTGGTCACCGGCGCCGCGATGCCCCTCGGTTCGATCCAGGGACAGAAGGTAGACGATGCCGAGGCAGATGATGAAGAGGACGAAGGTGACCAGAACGTTGAGATAGCGCTTCGCGCCCAATTCTACCTCCCGGGGTGAAGTCAACCAGCACCCGGCTTTTGGGCAAGGGGTTTCGCCAGGGGCGTAGCTCGCTTCGCTCGGTTAAACCCCTTGTCTCTACGACTCCGTCGTCCCCCGCGACCGCCACCATCCGACCGAGGCGGTTTTACGTGCCCGTTCGACCCTTGTTCGAGGAAAGGCAAGGGGTTTTGCCAGGGGCATAGCTCGCTTCGCTCGGTTAAACCCCTTGTCTCCTCCCGCCTTATCTCGAAACAGCTCCACCGGGTCAATGGTGGCGGGGCGCGGAGTTGAACCGCGGACACGCGGATTTTCAGTCCGCTGCTCTACCAACTGAGCTACCCCGCCCCGTGGCCTTTTGGGCAGGGCGAGCGTAGCAAGAACGGGCCGGATATGTCAAGGGTCCAGCCTACTCCACGAATTCCAGCCCGCACAGAATCCCGTGGGCCAGACGACCCGCCCCTTCGGGATCAGCCCCGTACGTCTCGGGATCCTGGCAGTTGACGGTGACGTTCACCGTCTCGGTGTACCGGCGCAGGAAGAGGCTCCAACTGTGCCCCATGTAATCGCTCGAATACTCGGCGCAGTAGCTCTCGTCCGCGCCGTAGGCCGCGAGCGCTTCGGGATGAAGGTACCACATGTCGGCGGGGAGGAGGTTCGACCCGTACAGGAAACCCTCCTGCATGTCGGCCCACTGGGTGACGTCGTCGGTGCAGTCGACACAGGTAGTCACCTGGACGCTCCAAGTGTCCGAAGGATCGGCGTAGAAGGCGGTCGTGTCGGCCGAGTCGGTCTGCGACCACCCCTCGGGCAGGGGCACGGCCAGAATACCCTTGGCCGGCGTCACGACCTGGGGCAGTTCCACACCGTCATTTTCGTAGCGCATCCCGGAAAGCTCTTCGGGGGGACCGGGCACCTGAACGAAGAGCGTGGAGACGTTGAAATAGTTGTCGAGGTACACGATCAGCCCCAACTCAGGGTACGACGCCCCGGCCGCTCGCACACCCATGGCTGGACGACCGTAAAGGGCGACCACTTCGGGCCACGTCGTCCCGACGCCCACCCCCTCGGGGGTCGTGATCGTGGGCGGCGGCGATTCCGCCAGACCGCCCAGGGCCAGGCCGATGACGGGGAAGGTCATGGAATCCTTGTCGTACACGCCGATGACGCTGAAGGCGTAGGGACCGTCTTCGAAGAAGTACCAGAATGGGTAGTCCATCTCCTCCGACCCTCCGCCGATGCGGTTGTACATGTCGGAGACCAACTCGCCCAGTTCCAGCTTCCCCACGAACCCCCGACCGGGGGTGAAAGGGGTGTCGCCGAAAAATTCCCAGTAACTCTGGGAACCCTCGGGCATAGGGTAGGGGGCCTCGGCAAGGAGCGTCCCGACCAAGAGAAAAAGCAAGGCCGTGACGGCTTTCCGGACCATGGAGTCTCCTTTGAACATCGGGGAAAAGGGTTTTCTCAATTTTCTGTCATCATAATACCACAACGGCGCCGGAGGCATCCGCTTGCCCCGATACCGCGGATGGGTGTAAACTACACAATGAAAAGCACTTCGCGCGGGGTGTGGGCCGCCTCACGGCGGACGAGAACCCGGGAAACAGATATGGCGGAGAAGGAAGAAAGACGCCTTGATCTGCGCTGGCAGTTCGCCATCCTCGTCGGGCTGCTGGTCGTCATCACCTCGACGGGTCTTACCTGGCTCCTGGTGGCCACCGAGCGGGCGAACCTCTACCAGGAATTCCAAACCTCCCTGGTTGACCAGGGTCGGACTATCGCCCGAATGCTCTCCCCGTCCGCCCTCGACCCCGACGCGGGGGAGGATATCGTGCGGGCGCTGGCGGAGGCCCGGGAGGACAACCCGAACCTCACCGGCGCCTGTTACTTCGACGACCGGGGCGGCATCTACTCGGCCGACGAGGAGATAGTCCCTTTTAACGTCGGGGGAGAGCCGGTGGAGCTGGGAGTCCTCCGGGCGAGGGAAGAGCTCGTCTCC
>JAPLSK010000262.1 GCA_026398675.1 bacterium
AATTCCCTCGCCGACCGAGGGGATGACGTACCCCTCGCTTTTGACCAGCTCGACGAGGTCCGGGTTAATCTCGTAGCTGTAGGCCAGGGCGAGGGCGGGGAGGAGCAACGTCAATAAAGCCAGCTTACGCAAGATTCCTCCTGCGGATTGGAGGGATGTTCAATTTTCTTTTTTTGAGATATGCGAGCAGAGATACAGATACCTGAAAAAAATCCCGCAGTCAAGGAGAGATTCGCTAGGGCATAACTCGGTTCGCCGGGGCGTAGCTCGCTTCGCTTGGTTCGCTCGGTTCGCTCGGTTCGCCGGGGGCGTAGCTCGCTTCGCTCGGTTCGCTCGGTTCGCCGGGGGCGTCACTTCGTTTTTAACCCTGCGGCGTGACGGCGGGCTGGGAGTACGTTAAAAAGGCGTTCTCGGGGAGGTACCGGAGGATAGTTGCCGGCACCCCGTCCGGCGTCCCCCCGAACCGCCGGTACCCCTGCACGGCGCTGGCCACGAAGGCCTCGCTCGGCGGCTTGCCCAGCTCGATGAGCCGGGCGATGAGCTTGAGCTCGCAGCGGTAGACCAGGAGGTTCTCGTAGTCCGAGTAGGTCACCTCCACGGTCGAGTAGGCGTGGGGAAGGGTGTGCAGCGTCTCGTGATAGGCCAGGCAGTAGAGGTCGGAGGAGTTGGAGACGGCCGCGGAGCCGATGGGCCTCAAGTAGATTTGACAGATGAGGTAGCCGGTGGCGGGGTCCTCCTTGAAGGGGCTGCAGCTCCCCAGGTTTACCCAGTGGCTGAACCCGGGGTTGTTCTCCAGGGTGGGATCGTCCCCCACGGTTATCCTGACCTGCCGTTTCCCCCCGGCGGCGACCATCTTGAGGGGTGAAAGGTTGAGGATGGCCCCGGCCAGCCCCTCGTATTTCGCGGGATCGGGAAGGTTCTCGGTGGCGTAGAGATTACCCTCCAGGACCACGCCGGTTTCGGTTTCCGTCGAGTGGGAGAGCTCCTTGGCGTAGAGGTGGCCCGCCAGCCAGAGGACGGCGACCAGCAGGGCGACGAAGACCCCCTGCCGTGCCCGGTGCCGGGCGAGGAGCCGGGTCAGCTTCTTCAGCGGATCCCTCTTGCGCTCTTTCTTCTTCATGGTTTGTTATCGCCCCTGACGAACATACTATGCTGGCCAGTCCCGGACAGTGGGCTACCGCTCTAATCGTTTCTCTAGCTGGTCCACTACAAAAAGCTGAAAAGCAAGTGCGGTGGTCATATTCTCTTCAAGAAGGATACCACGAATCCTATTTACACGCCCCTCGTCCATAATGAGCTTGTTGACGTAAGTCTCGAAATCTTCCGCACTCCAGCCGTAGGAATCCAAAACCTTGTCGAAATCCGCCCCTGGGTCGTCCTTAGTCCCAAGTTCGAGAAAAAATGCCACGAAGTTCTCATCGTTAAGCTCCTTGCTGCAACCAGAAACGCAGAGCAGGAAGAGGACGGCCAGGAATACAACCAGTATCCGTTTCATCTCTTGCTCCTTTTTTATTTAGACCTACATCCAAGAGCGGGCTTCGGCGTTCACTCAATAGGGATAAGCTATTCGTACGTCCTCTTAATCCACCCCCAACTTATATAATCGGTTTAGGGTTCGGGGTCCGAGGGCTCCCACTCCACGCGAATTCTGAGGTCGGTCTCCAGTGTCTGCCATTTGGCCAGCCTCTGGATGCCCTCGAAAATTTCCTCTGTGGTAGCCACATCCCACGTCCTAGTGCGCGAGTGATTGTATTCCCAGTCATGCGTGAAATCTGCGCGTAGAACTGACGTTTTAAGCTTAATGACTATAAAAAACTCCGGCGGAACCTCTACGGGCTCATTCAATGTCAGGGTGTGCCAGGCGTTGTACACGGGTTCCTTTAAGTCGTGAAGTGGCGCTGTATAAACCAGCGGACCGGCCAGAATTTCGCCTGGGTTGTCGTCATCGCCCCTTGAGTAAATGTACAGTGTTGGCGAGTAAGAGTACGAAGTAGAGTCCTCGGCGGGGTTGGCGAAGAAATCAAAATCGCATTTTAATATACTGATCATCCCCGCCTGCCCCCCTGTATCTCCTGGCCCATCTTCTCCTTCAGCGTCATGGAACAAGACGGCCACGTATACACTCCTGATGGATATACACCCCTGTGCGGCTTGCTGGGATGCCTCATCATCATCCCAGTAAAGCTCCGTCGCGGATAGGCCGCAGACAAAAACCAGGCTAAAAGCTACGACTCTCCACATTTAGCTGCCTCCATCGGCAAAGGGGTCCATCCAATCCATTATATCCCGTCGGTCGGATATTTCAAAGGCCCGCCGCCACCCTGGCGCAACCCTCCAGGACGGCGAAGGGGCGGACCCGCGCCCACGGGTAAGCCGCGGCGTATCTGGGCGCGTTGCCCCCGTGGAAGAGGAGCGGCAATCGCCCCAACGGCAGACCGAGGCAATCGGCGTACCCCGCGAGCAGCCGCGCCACGGCCGCCTCGACCTGGACCCGGGCGCCCAGGCGCAGGCACCCCTCGGTGGTCGAGCCGAAGGCCGCGTCCGGCGGCGCGTCGGCGGGCTCCAGTCGCGGCAGGGTCCCCAGCTTCCCCAATCCCGCTAGGATGACCCCCTCGCCGGCCAGAATCGCCCCCCCGGCGAACACCGGTTCGCCGTCCCGGACCCGCACCAGGTCCACGGTCACCGCGGTCCCGCAGCCCAGCACGGCGACGGGCGCGCCGAGTTCCCGGACCGCGGCGTGGGCCGCCAGCACCCGGTCGTCGCCGAGCCCCTCCCCGTACAGGGCGGCCAGGGGGCACCGTTCCCGTGCGTTTACCGGCAGGATTCCCCGCCGCCCGAGCCAGCCCCGCAGCGCCTCGCGGGCCGGCGGATGGGTGGAGACGCCCAGGGCGCCGGATATCCCCTCGAACTCGGCGAGCGCCGCCCCGGGGTCGGCGGCGAAATCCGCCGCGTCATACACGCGGACCGGCCCCAGTACGCCATCGGCGACACTGGCGAGCTTGACCCGGGAGTTGCCAAGATCGAAAACAAGGTATACCATGGGGACAGCATAGCAATCGCGGTATTTTCCCACAAGGAGGAAAAATTCAGAAAAAGGTGGCGGTTATCCTGTCCGGCTGCGGGGTCAAGGACGGGGCCGAGATTCACGAGGCCGCCTGCGTCCTTTTGGCGATAAAAAAGGCCGGCGCCGACTACGTCTGCTACGCCCCGAACAAGCCCCAGCACGACGTGGTGGACCACCTCAAGTCCGCCCCCACCGGCGAGAGCCGCAACGTGCTGACCGAGTCCGCGCGCATCGCCCGGGGCGACATCCGCGACCTGGCCTCGTTCAAGGCCGCCGACTGCGACGCCCTGGTCATCCCCGGCGGTTTCGGTAGCGCCAAGAACCTCTCCGACTACGCCTTCAAGGGCGCCGATGCCACTCCGGACCCCCAGTTCGCCGCCGCGGTCAAGGCCATGCACGCCGCGGGCAAGCCGGTGGGCGCCATCTGCATCACCCCCGCCGTGGTGGCCAGCGTCTTCAGGGGCACCGGCGTCTCGCCCACCCTCACCATCGGCACCGACCCCGGCACCGCCGCCGACATCGAGGCCATGGGCTCCAGGCACGTCAAGTGCGCCCCCACGGACTGCGTGGTGGACGAGAAGAACCGCATCGTCACCACCCCGGCCTACATGTCGGCCGCCCATATCGGCGAGGTGTACGAGGGGGTCTGTAAGCTGGTCAAAGAGGTTCTCCGGCTGGCGTGAGCCCGGTATTGGCGCGAAACGTGGCGGGGGCGCGTCCCCCGTCCCTGACGAGGAGCCGCGTGTACGTTTTCGGACCGGTGCCAAGCCGTCGTCTCGGGGTCTCCCTGGGGCTCGACGTCACGCCGCGCAAGACGTGCAGCCTGAACTGCGTCTACTGCCAGCTCGGCCCGACGGACCGGCCCACGGTCGAACGCCGGAGCTTCTTCGACCCGGAGGCGTTTTTCGCCGAGCTCGAGGAGCGGGCGCCGGGCCTGCCGCCCATTGACTACGCCACCTTCTCCGGCTCCGGGGAGCCGACGCTCAACGCGGACCTGGGCCGTCTTATCGAGGGGGCGAGGCGTATTCTAAAGGCGCCCGTGGCCGTCATCACCAACGGCACCCTGACCCCCGACCCGGCGGTGCGGGCGGATCTCGTCCGGGCCGACCTGCTCCTGCCCAGCCTGGACGCCGCGAGCCGGGCGGTCTTCGAGCGCGTCAACCGGCCGGCGCCGGGCCTCGATATAGAGGTCATCATCGCCGGGCTGGCGGCGCTCCGGGAGGAGTACGGCGGGGGAATCCACCTGGAAATCCTCCTGGTGGCCGGGCTGAACGATACCGAGGAGGAACTTGGGTGTCTACGCGCGGCGGTGAACCGCATCGGCCCCGACGTGGTCCACCTGAACACGGTGGTTCGGCCGCCGGCGGTGCTGTCCGCCCGGGCCGTACCCGCGGACCGCCTCTTCGAGATAGCGGCGGGCTTCGACCCCCCGGCCAGGGTCATTGCCGACTACGCCGGTCCCGTCACCCGCGAGAGGGCCCTGGATCTGGAGACCGAGATTACCGCGTACCTCCTGCGCCGGCCGGCGAGGGCCGCGGACCTGGCCACGATGTTCGGCCGCGACGAGCGCGAGGTGGAGGGCGCCCTCAAGGAGCTGACCTCCCGGGGTCAAGTCCTGTTGCGGAACATGGACGGGGAGGCGTACTACACCCACGTGGAGGGGGAATCTTGAGCTACGAGGTACTCCAGGGAATCATCCGGGGGCGGCGCAGCGTCCGGGCCTTCAAGCCGGACCCCGTTCCCCCCGCGGATGTGGAGAGGATGCTCGATGCGGCGCTGTGGGCCCCCTCGGGGAGCAACACCCAACCCTGGTTCTTCACCGCGGTCAGCGACCGGACCGTTATCGCCCGGGCGGCGGACCTCGTCCGGCTGGAGGTCGAGCGCGTTTCTCTGGAAGTGTCCGGTTTTGCCGGAGGCATTACTCGCTTCGCTCGTTTTGCCGAGACGGGGAAAGGCCTGGCGCGTTGGGGCACCTTCTTCGAGGGGGCGCCGCTGGTCTTCTTCGTCGCCGGGCGGAGGGAGCAGTCCTCCTGGCGGATGAGGCTGGCCGAGGTTCTCCCTGGGCACCCTGCCGCGGGGGAGGGCACGTCCTGGCTGGTCAGCTGCGCCGCGGCCGTCCAGAACCTCCTCCTCGCGGTCCACGCCCTGGGCTACGGCGCCTGCTGGATGGGCGCCCCCCTGGTGGCGCGGGTGACGCTGGAGGAACTGCTGGAGCTGCCCGAGGGGTACGAGCTTCTGGCGGTGGTTCCGGTGGGCCGTTCCGCCGAGGAGCCGTCCCCGCCGCGGCGCCGACCGACGGGGGAGACGGTCCGGCTGATGGATTGAGCGGACGCGGGGTCTTTAAATAAACAAAATATCAATAGCTTTACCCCCGGATTTTTTCTTGACGGGGAAATCCAAACGGGATAGTATCCCCTACGGCTATTCGACACCCCCCCGGTAGGGAATCAGGCCATCGAAGGAGGAGTCCATGGCGTATGTGATTACCGACGAGTGCGTGGAGTGCGGGGCCTGCGTGCCCGAGTGTCCGGAAGAGGCCATCTCCGAAGGCGAGCCCTACGTGATTGACCCCGAGCTCTGCTCCGACTGCGGCACCTGTGCCGAGGTCTGCCCCACCGAGGCGATTCTACCCGGCGAGTAGCCCGCGCCTGTATCGCCGCCGAATAGCGAGTGGAATTCAAGGGGCCCGAGAGGGTCCCTTCATAATAAGAGCTTGAAACCCGGGGGGCCCGAGAGGGTCCCTTCGTCAAAGCGCGTGAAATTCAAGGGGCCCGAAAGGGTCCCTTCGTCGTCCCCAGAGTCCCGTTTTTTCACGGGGGTGTGTGACGGGGTCCATTGACAGGCCCCCCGGTGGCGACTATTCTAGGCGCTCGGCCACTCTAGCCGGGGCGCTAGCGGTGCCCTCGCGGCTTCGGCCGTGCCAGCAATCCGCTATAGGCTGGGGCGAACGCCCGGCGAGGCGCAGGCGGACCGGTTTCCGCGGTCGGGGCTGCGGCGTTGATGGCCCGGATCCCCGCATCCGGCAAAGGGTCGAGACAAGGGGCTTAAACCCCTTGTTACCTTCGACCGTCCTCGAACCCCGTCAGGCCCGGGAGGGAGCAGCGGTAGAGGTGCGCTGGAGTGCCGGGGACGATCCGGACCGGAGCCGGAGAACCGTCGGCGGAGCCGGTGGCGCGCGTCGGACCGGCGCCGGGTGGCCGTTTTTTTTGACCCGCCCCGGGAATCAACCGCGCCTCCGAGGCGTACATCACTCTCCCGACCCGGCGGATCGGCCGGTTGGGCCGGAGGTTCTCCCCTTCGGGACAATCGGCGCGCCGCGATGCCGACTTGGAGTGGCCGGGTTCCATGACTGGGCGCGGAGCCGCACCCGCGAGCCGGTAAGTTGTCAGGGGGTGCGTTTCGTGTATTTATGGCTGATTTGTCACTTATCCGGTCCGGAAATTGACGAGCCGGCCGCCGCGCGGGTTTCAAACGCTGGAAAAAATCCCCTTTTTCTCAGGTGCGTCAATTTGATAGGGTTATTAATAGATAAATACAGTAGGTTATTCGATAAACAGTCTTGCTAATCGGTCTTTGCCGACATGTTTGCCATGTTTGCGTATTTGTGTTAGTTTTTTTGTCCCTCACGCCCCAGCTGGCTGAATAATCGACCGAAAGACGGACCATGCGGCTGCCGCTAGGCAAGGCTTTCCAACCCAACCTCCCGCCGCAGAGCCGGACACTGTTCCAGCTCCTGCGGGCCTTCACCGTGAGCGGATTCCGGGGCTACATCACGCAGCAGAAGGACGGCACGTGCTGCGCCATCCTCTGCCAGGGCGGAATCCCCGTCTCCGCGGTAGCCCGCGGCGATTCGGGGGAGACGCTCTCGGGGCCGACGGCGGCCCACCGGTTCTCCACCGGGCTGGAGTGGGACGCGTGCAAGTTCGTCGAGCTGGACCAGCGGGCCCTGAACAACGCCCGCGTCATCTCCCGGGCGGACTGCTACGCCTCCGGCCTGGCGCCCACATCCGCGGAGTTGAACCGCTTCTACAACGAGTGCAGCACCAAGGGCTTGAACGGCCTGATTCAGCTCTACGACGACGCCCGGGAGTTCTACGTCCCCATAAAGGGGGGCCGGATCGTGGAGCGGCCCTCCGGCGAGGAGTACGACAACTTCCGCGCCCGGGGCGGATACAGGGTGGACCTCTACCTCTACCAAAACGGCCAGCTGGCCGACCAACCGCTGTCGTTGGATAACTTCATCTCCCCCCTCTGGCTCCGCGACTTCCTCGTCCGTCAGCTCAACGCGAGCTTCAAGAAGTCCATCGGGCTGCTCCTCGAGGAGCTCGAGGTCGCCGAAATCGGCTTTGGGAACCTCGAACACTGGTTCAAGCGGATCGGGGAGTTCCTCGAGACGTTCGTCTGCTCTTCGAGGCAGGCGAAGGTTTTTCTCGAAAAGGTCCGGGCGCTCTTGGAGAGCACCGAGGAGTTCCAGCACATCAGCCGGACCAACCCTTAAACCCATCGCGCGGAGGTGCCATGGACATCATCCTCTACGTCATGAGCGGCCTGGGAATCCTCCTGATGGCCTTCGCCGTCGTCCAGTGCATCCGGCTGTACCGGATCGTGCCCGGCGGCAAGGCCAAGGGCGCCCTGGGCATTCTCCTCGTCCTCGTCGTCATCTTCCTCTTCGGCTACATCGCCGGCGCCGTTCTGCTGTTCAACATGGAGACGAATTTCGTCAAGGACGCAATCGTGTTCGGCATCTTCGACCTGGGCGCGGTCTTCGTCATCGTGGCGCAGGGTCTCATCCGGCGGATACTCACCTATTTCGAGGGGCGGAAGTCCTGACGCATCAGTTAAAATGGGGGCCGAAGGGCCCCTTTTTTATGACGGTACGTTCCTTTGATCCGGCCTTCGGCGACGAGCTGCAGCTGGCGGTGGGGAAAGGCCTGGAGGTCCACGTCTGGCGGCTCTCCATTACGGTTGACGAAGAGCCGCCGCACCCACTGGCCGTCCGGTTGACCGGGAGGCTCTCCGCCGACCTCGACCGGCCCGCTTGACCCGCCGGGATTTTTTGGCTATACCTGGATTGAAAAAGGGCGAAGGAGAGCCGATGCGCCGCGCCACCGCCGTTCTGGTCCTCGTTCTTTCGACGGTTTCGCTCGCCGAGGTGACCGTCCCCCGCTGGCTCGATCCCCAGGGGCGGGAGCCGTTGAGCTACTCGGCCTGGGTGGAGGCTAACCCCGGGCGCGCGCAGTCGTCGCCGGTTGAGAGCGGCCGGGAGACGGCCGCGGTTTCACTCTCGCCCACGGCGGTGGGCCGGGTCCTGGTCATCGTCGAGGACCGCCTGTGCGCCCCGCTGGACGACGCCCTCGCGACCTGGTACGACGACCTGGCCGCGGACGGGTGGACGGTGGACGAGCTGGTCTACACCGGCGGCGACGCGGCCTCGGTGCGAGCCTCCATCGCCGACGCATACGCCGGCGGCGCGACCGGTGCCGTCCTCATCGGCGCCATCCCCGTCCCCTGGTTCGAGATGGACGAGCCCGCCTGGGGCTCCTCCACCCACGAGGAGTTCCCCTGCGACCTCTACTACATGGACACCGACGGGACGTGGTCCGACGGTGACGGCGACGGCATCCTGGACTTCCACACCGGGGACATCACCCCCGAGGTGTGGGTCTCGCGCATAGACGCCCGGGAGATGACCTTCGGCCAGGAGCTGGACCTGTACCTGGCCTACTTCGCCAAGGACCACGCCTATCGGAACGGGGGGCTGGGCGTCCCCGATCGGGGGCTGGCCTACAACGACGACGACTGGTACGACTACTCCGACGGTCTCAACGCGGCCTATTCCGACGTCGCCCGTTTCACCGACCCAGCCCAGACCACGGCGGACCACCTCCTGGAGCAGTACGCCCAGGGGTTCGAGTTCGTCCACCTGATGAGCCACTCCAGCCCCTGGGGGCACACCTTCAAGATTCCTTCGGGCTACGCCGGAAGCATCTACAACTGCGAGATCGAGGCGCTCCTGCCCGAGGCGGTCTTTGTCAACCTCTTCAGCTGTTCCTGCACCCGTTTCGTGGAGTTCGACTGCATCGGGAGCTGGTACATCTTCCACGCGGGGCCGGGGCTGGTCGCGCTGGGCTCGGCCAAGACCGGCTCCATGCTCGAACACTACGGTTTCTACGCGCGGCTGGGCGCCGGGGACTCCATCGGGGAGGGTTTCCTCGCCTGGGCCCAGGCGAACATCTACCCCGGGATGAGCGCCGATTACAAGTACTGGTACTACGGGCTGAACATCCTGGGCGACGGC
>JAPLSK010000263.1 GCA_026398675.1 bacterium
TTATCGGCGGAATGTCGCCCGAATAGAGCGCCTCCGAGAGCTCGTCGGCCAACACCCTGGTGATCTTCGCCTCGCCCAACTCCTCGATATCGCGGCCCAGGAATCGCCCGGTGTCGGGGTCGTAGTACTCCTCGCCCAGACGGTAGAGCTCGACCGTGTCGCCCTTTTTCACGCCCTCCTGCAGGCCCAGGTTCAGCTTGACCGTGTCCCCGGAAACCGAGACCACGGTGCCGACCACGGGGATGCTCGCGGCCAGGCGGCCGGCCATCTCCCGACTGGCGGAAAGCAGGCCATCCAGGCTGTTCGATTCGGCCGACTCGGAGAGCTCGACCTTGCCGAGGAAGACGTCCACCACCCGGACGGTGGCGGTGTACGTTTCGCCCACCTTGGACACCTTGCCCACCACGACCTTGGACGCACCGGCCAACTGGCCGACCTTGACGAAGCATTCCATGGTCGTGCAGCCGGAAAGCGCCAGACCCTGCTCCTCCAAGAGGGCGTTCAGCCGCTCCCGCTCGACGATCTCGAAGCGCCTGGTGTTAATCAGGGCGTCCAGGAGCGTGTCGGCGATCCCACTGGCTGAAGCCTCGCTCACCCCGGAAGCCTCCAGGCCGATGAAGGCCACGGTGGTCTTTTCGGCGGCGAGGGAGCCCGTGGCGAGGACTACGAAAAAGACGAGAAATAGCTTACGCATCAACCCCTCCTCAAAGAGCCCGGTAGCAAAGATATAACTTCAGTATCATATCACAAACGTTGAAACGCTCCACCACTCATCATTTACGCGAAGGCCACCGAGGAGCCGGACGGGAGCAGCATTAGCAGAACCGCGGGCAGTCTGCACATATCGGCCGTCTCCCTACCGGCGGAGGTGAGTATGCCCGGCAATCTCGGCTATCATACACACCCCCAGCGGCTGACAAGTTTTTGGGGAGTTGACCGTGGGGTGAGGGTTTGCTTCACTCCGGCGGTTGCACGGTAACGTCTCAAGTCCACCGGTCAGAGGGGAGTAACCCTTGTTAACACATCTGGTTTACGCGCTTTCGGGAGGCGGGGGCGGCGGAGGAGAGGGTGGCGACGGCGGCGGGGGAATCCTCGGCCTGATCCTCCCCTTCGTAATCGTCATCGCCATCTTCTACTTCCTCATAATCATGCCCCAGCGCAAGAAGGAGAAACAGAAGCAGGCCATGCTCAGCGCCGTCTCCAAGGGCGACCGCGTGGTGACCATCGGCGGCTTGAAGGGCACCGTAGTCGGGGTGGACGACAAGGAGGACTCGGTGACCATCCGCGTCTCGGGCGACGTGAAGCTCGAGTTCTTGAAGAGCTCCATCGCCCAGGTGATTTCCAAGGACCGATCGGCCGAGTAGCTCCCACCTTTGACCGGCGACCGACCGGCAACTGAGGAAGGGCGTGAGATGGCTGAAAAGATACTTGTGATCAACCCCGGCGCCACCTCGACCAAGATCGCCGTGTACGACGGCCAGAAGATGAGCTTCATCGAGGTGGTGCGCCATCAAGACAACCAGCTTTCGTCTTTTACGAGCATCCTGGACCAGCTCGCTTACCGCAAGAACCTCATCCTCGAGGTTCTTGGCAAAATAGGCCTCTCCTCGAAGGATCTCGACGCGACGGTGGGGCGGGGCGGGGCCTTCAAGCCCCTCGTCTCCGGCACGTACAAGGTCAACAAGGCGATGGTGTCCGACGTCGTTTCGGGCAACGTGGCCGCCGAGCACGCCAGCAACCTGGGCTGCCTATTGGCTTACGAGATAGCCAAGCCCCACGGTCTGCCCGCCTTCATCGTGGACCCCGTGAGCGTGGACGAGTTCGACGACGTGGCGCGCCTGAGCGGGCTGCCCGAACTGGAGCGCAAGTCCCTCTCCCACGCCCTCAATCTCAAGGCCGTCGCCCGCCGGGCGGCCGAGAAGCTGAAGAAGCCCTACGACAAGCTGAACCTCGTCATCGCCCACCTGGGGACCGGCATCAGCGTCTCCGCCCACCGCCGCGGGAAAATGATCGACGTGAACAACGCCAACGACGGCGGTCCATTCTCTCCCCAGCGCGCGGGCAGCCTGCCCACCACCGGGCTGATCAAGCTCTGCTTCTCGGGCAAATACTCCGCCGCCGAGCTCAAGAACCGGGCCGTGGGACAGGGCGGTCTCATGGCCTACCTGGGCACCGACGACATGCGCGAGTTAGAAACCCGGGTGGAGGCGGGCGACAAGGAAGCCCGGAGGGTGTTCGACGCCATGGCGTACCAGGTGGCCAAGGAGTGCGGCGCCATGGCCGCCGCCCTGGGGGGCAAACCGGACGCCGTGGTCGTCACCGGCGGCGGCGCCAAGAACAAGCTCTTCATGGACCTCCTCCTGCCCCGGATAAAGTGGCTGGGCGAGGTTCTGAATTACCCGGGAGAGGACGAGATGGGAGCCCTGGCGTGCGGCGCGCTCCGGGTCCTGAGGGGTGAGGAGAAGGCGAAGGTCTACAAGTAGCTCTGATTGAATCCCACGGGGCACCCGCCGGGTGCCCTTATAACTATAGGGGAAGGCATGGTCGGGGCGACGGCGGCGCAGATGCTGCGGTGGGCCGAAAGCCTGCCCGAACAGCTCGCCTACGAGGCGCCGGGGCTGGACGGCCTTCGCACACCGGATCACCCGCCGGGACGCGTTCTCGTCGCCGGGATGGGCGGCAGCGGCGTTTCGGGGAAATTCATCGAGGCCCTGTCGCAAAACGGCGACACCCCCGTCATCCCCTGGCCCTGGTCGGGGGTTCCGTGGTGGCTTTCAAAAGACGACGCCCTGGTGGCGATTTCCCATTCCGGCGAGACCGCGGAAACCCTGGCCGCGTTGCGGGGTGGGCTGGATAGCGGCGCCACGGTGGTCGGCATTTCCACCGGCGGGAAGCTCGGTGAGATTCTAAAAAGAAAGGGGGCGCCACTCTTGACCGTGCCCGGCGGGATGCCGCCCCGGGCCGCCTTCGGCTTCCTCCTGGGAACCGGCCTGCGCGCCGTGGAGCGGCTGACCGGCGGGAGGCTCTGGGAGCCGGGGGAAACCGTGGAGGCGCTGATGCGTCTTCGCGACGGGCTCTCCTCCGGCGGACACACCGACCTCGACGAGCTGGCCCGAGTGATGAAAGACCACCCCCTGGTCGTCTACGGCACCTGCCCGCTCACCGCCGCCGCCGCGTTGCGCCTGAAGCAGCAGCTCAACGAGAACGCCAAGATGTACGCCTGGTCCGGCACGCTGCCCGAGCTGGCCCACAACGAGATAGAGGGCGCCGGGCCGGGCGAGCCGCCGCGACGCCTATGCCTGACTCTGGCCGACGCGCCGCCGCTGGACGAGGTTCTCCGGGACGGCGTGCATACTATTATTCTCAAGAGCAAGGATCCCGACCCGCTCACCGCCGCGCTGGGCCTGGTCCTCCGGGGGGACATCCTCTCCCTGGCCCTGGCGCGGGAGCGGTGTGTGGAACCGGGCCCCGTCACCCGGATCGAGGAGTTCAAGAGGCGGGCCTAAGCCCGCTTTTTTCTTGCGAAAGAACCTCTCCGAGGCTACACTATAATCGAAACAGTTCGAAGGAGAGCCATGCCCCGCCTCGTCTTCGCGGTCCTCCTGCTGACGGCGCTCGTCTCCCTCGCGGCCGAGGACGAGGTCCTGCCGGGAACGCCCGGGCACATCGTCATCCCCGCCGAGGGAAACGGCGGGACCGGCGTCGCCACGGGAATTTACTACGGCGGGCGCTTCGGTTTCTTCCTCCCATTCTCCCAGGAGAACTACCTCAACTTCGATTCGCTGGCCTGGCGCTTCGAGGGCTTCGTCAACCTCGAGGGCGGCGACTGGAAGGCCATGGCCACGGCGGGATTTTATCTGGGCGAGGTGGATAACAACCCGGATTTCGACAACACACCGCGCTTCTTCGTCGTGCCCTTCTCCCTGGGGGCGTACTACGAGTTCGGCGGAGATTTCAGCCCCTACGTGGGCGGCGGCGTG
>JAPLSK010000264.1 GCA_026398675.1 bacterium
GTACGCCCTGGACAACCGCGCCGACTTCAACCGCGTCATCCTTTTCTACGGCTGCCGCGAGCCGAAGGAGGTCCTCTTCCGCGACGAGATGGCCGGCCTCGTCTCCCGGGCCGACCTCGAGTGCCACCTGACCGTGGACACCGACCCCAACAAGACCTGGCCCTACAACGTGGGGGTCGTCACCACGCTCTTCGAACAGGTGGAGGGGCTCGACCCGGAGAAGACCTACGCCGCCATCTGCGGCCCGCCGGTGGTTTACAAATTCGTCGTCGAGAGGCTCCTGGAGCTCAACTTCTCCAAGGGGCGGATTCTGATGAGCCTGGAGCGGATGATGAAGTGCGGGGTGGGCAAGTGCCTGCACTGCAGCATCGGGCACAAGTACACCTGCCTGGACGGGCCGATATTCACCTACTGGGACGCGATAAATTTACGGGAATCCATCTGAGGCAACTCAGGACTCAATCCTGGAAGAAGCGAGCCCCTGACACGCCGCGGTCGCGCCGCCTGGGACGCCATCAACCTGCGCGAGAGCATCTGAACCGAGCCGGGGTGAGGGCTGCCGACATTTCCCCTCCCCCCTTGGGGGGGCGGGATAGGGAGGGGGGTGAAGCGGCCCCATCTCCCTTCTACGTAGAGGCGCGCCTACGGGCCGGGGTGAGGGTCGCCTCAAATCCCCTCTCCCTGTGGGAGGCCTGCGAGGCCCGGGCCGGGGTGAGGGCTGCATTAGAAAAAATGCGAGGGATCGTTTGTATCACACCAAACCTAATAGAGAGCGTGGATTGCGTATCACCCTCGTAGGGGCCGACCGACGGCGCGCCGTTTAGGTCGGCCTGCGGGCGACCGCTGAGGGTCGCCCCTACATCATCGCAGCCGGGGTGAGGGGTGCCTTACACCCCCTCCCCCCTCTGGGGGGAGGCTCGCCTACGGGCCGGGGAGGGGGGCGGGAGAATGACGGCCCGCACCGACACGACGCCCAGATATTACAGATTCACCGCCGCTGAACTCTAAAGGAACGGAAACCCGACCGATGGAAAAGCCGAAAATCGCCGTCTACGGCCTCACCTGCTGCGCCGGCTGCCAGCTCAACATCCTCAACTGCGAGGACGAGATTCTGGAGCTGGCCAAAGCGGTGGACATAAAGAGCTTCATCATGGCCCAGACCGGCAACTCCGACTGCGAGGTGGACATCGCCTTCGTCGAGGGGGCGGTGGCCAGCGAGCGGAACCTGAAGCAAATCAAGGGCATCCGCGAGCGCGCCGGGATTCTGGTCGCCCTCGGCACCGGCGCGTGCTGGGGCTGCGTCCAGGCCATGGCCAACGACGTGCCGCGCAGGGAGTTGATCGTCGAGGTCTACGGCAATACGGTCCTGGACCACCCCTTCTTCGAGTGCTTCGAGCCGAAGCCCCTGCGGGATTTCGTGAAGGTTGACTTCGAGATTGTGGGCTGCCCCATCGAGCGGAACCAGTTCCTCCAGGCGGTGGCGTCGTTCCTGCACGGGGACCAGCCGCTTCTGCCCACCTACGCCGTGTGCACCGACTGCAAGTTCCGGGAGAACGAGTGCCTTTTGATCGAGCGGGGGGAGATGTGCCTGGGCCCGGTGACCAAGGCCGGCTGCGGGGCGCGCTGCCCCTCCAACAACCTCCCATGCGAGGGTTGCCGGGGCCCGGTCTACGAGGCCAACTTCGCCTCCGAGGTGGACGTTCTCCTGGACAAGGGCTTTTCGATCGAGGATATAAAACAGGCCATGGGGCACTTCGGCGGACCACCCTCCGACGAGGCCCTGCACGCCAGGAAATACAAGGGCACCGAGCTGCCGTAAGGGGATAAGAGCATGAGCCGGACCATCACCGTGAAGCACCTCTGCCGCGTCGAGGGACACGGCGGCGTCACCGTGGAAATCGAGGACGGCGCCGTCAAGGGTGTGCGCATGGACATCTACGAGGGGATGCGCTTCTTCGAGAGCTTTTTGAAGCGCGTACCCTGGGCCGACATCCCCGAGGTGGCCTGCCGCATCTGCGCCATCTGCTCCGGCGTGCACAACGTGGTGGCCTCGCAGGCCATCGAGGACGCCTTCGGGGTGAGGGTCACCGAGCAGGTTCGTCTCCTGCGGCGGCTCTTCGTCCACGGCGGCAACATCGAGTCCCACGCCCTGCATATATTTATGCTGGCCCTGCCGGACCTCGTGCGGCCGCGCTACAACTCCGTCATCGAGCTGGCCGAGGACCTGCCCGACGCGGCGCGCATCGGCCTGGACATCAAGAAGTGCGGCAACGAGATACAGGACCTGATAGGCGGACGCGAGATTCACCCCTGCAACACCAAGCTCGGCGGCTTCGGCCGCATCCCTGAAAAAGACGCCGTCAAGTACCTGCGCGACCGGCTCGAGGCCACCCTGGAGAACGCCAGGGCCCTCGTGCCGCTCGTCGGCGGGTTGGAGCTCCCCGGCTACCTCACCACCCCCGGCACGTTCATCGGGCTGAAACCCTACGGCAACACCTACGGCTACATGGGGGACCACATCGCCGCAAGCGACGGGACGGTCACCGACGTCCACGAGTACAAGCGGGTGACCAACGAATACGTCGTGCCGCACAGCCACGCGAAGTTCTCCGCGTACAACGGGAAGCCGTACACCGTGGGGGCGCTGGCCCGGGTCAACCTCTTCGGCAACCTGCTGCACGGCGGGGCGAAGACGGTCGCCAAGCGCCTGGGATTCACCACGCCGACGCACAACATCTTCCACAACACCACGGCCCAGTTCATCGAGCTGGTGGACTCCATCGAGGACTCCATCCTGACCATCAACACGCTTCTGGCGAATTACGCGCCGGTGGAGCCGACGCCGGAGATCAGGCCCCGGGCCGGTTGGGGCGCGGCGGGCATCGAGGCCCCCCGCGGCACCCTCTACCACTCCTACGCCTTCGACACCGACGGACGCTGCACCGACGTGGACATCATCACCCCCACCTGCCAGAACCTGGCCGCCATGGAGCGGGACATCCGGGCCATGGTCGAGGCCAACCCGACTTTCTCCGACGAGGAGATTCATTTCCACGCGGAGATGATAGTCCGGGCGTACGACCCCTGCATCTCCTGCTCGGTGCACCTTCTCAATTTGAGCGCCTGACGCCGGGGTGAGGGCTGCCGCGTGTCCCCTCTCCCTCCTAGGGAGAGGGCTAGGGTGAGGGTCAAGGTAGGGAAAGTGAAAGCGGCGGGGATTAAAATCCCCGCCCTACATTCAGGGAGAGGCTCGCCTACGGGTTAAGGTGAAGGACAAGGGTTGAAAACGGCGGCCCGCGGAGGGGCCGCCCTACGTCATCGCAACCCAGAGTGAGGGTCGAGGTTGGGAACGGATACACGGTGTCCCACGGGCGGGTGTGGATACCCGCCCCTACGTCAGCGCAATCCGCGGGGCACGGGCCGGCGCGAATCCGCGACCGGGTGTGGACATCCGCCCCGCCGGGTACTAAAATCATAAAAATGTGCCCAACAAGCCCTGTCAACCGGGGGAGTGCGAGATGAAAAAGCTGTCGTTGATAATCGCCTGTACGACCGTCTTCATCCTCTTCGGCTGCTTCGACACCGCCGAGGGCCAGGGCACCGGCTTCTCGCCTCCGGAGGGGAGCTACGACGACGGCTACAACCAGGGGTTCAAGGAGGGGTACCAGATGGGGTACTCGGACGGCTTCGCGGCGGGTAACGGCGGGTCGTCGAGCGGCGGCGACACCACCGACGGCGGCGAATAGGTGGACCTCGGGGACACCGAGCCCGTGGAAACCACCGTCCTCTGCCCCGCGCCGGATAAAATCGTCCAGCAGTTCGTGGACAACTTCAAGGCCGAGAACGAGGCCCAGTGCAAGGCCCTCTTCGCCACGGACTCGCCGCAACTGAGGAGCTGGGACTCGGACTGGGACCAGATGCAGAGCGCCAACTGGAGCGACTGGAAAACCCCCACGCTCCACGAGTGCGAGGGGGGCAAGGCGCGGGTCACCGTCAAATGCAGCGTGGCGTCCTTCCTCGGCGACGCCGAGCCCCGCGGCCCCGCTTTTTTTAATGAATGAAACCTCACCCGGCGAGCTCCCGGAAAATTCCGGTCACGATTTCCGGCAGGGCGGCGGCGAGCGCCGGGGAGAGCCCCTCACCGAAGGTGAACGGGTCCGGCGCCTCGACGGCGTAGATGCGTATCTCCTCCGGCATGTCGAGCCCTAAGCGGCGGCCCAGCTCCAGCCCCTCGAAGACGCCGAAGCGGTGGCTGGACTGGGGCAGCTCGCCGGCGACCTCTTGCTGAGTGTCGAGGCGGTACCAGTCGCCGGGCCTGCCGTCATCGGTCTGGGCGGCGTCCACGATAATTGCGCGGTCGTAGCCCACCAGAAGCTCCATGAGCTCGATGCCGGCCACGGAGGCCTCGCGGAGCTCGACGTCGGGATTGTTCAGGCGGGCGTGGAGCCCGCGGGCGACGAGGATGCCCACGGCGTCGTCGCTCATCATGGGGTTGCCCAGGCCGACGATGAGGGTGCGTTTGGCGGCCATGTTTCACCTGCGCGGGCGGTTCGTCGCCCGAGGGGATTTTAACATTCCGGCGTCGGGCTCACCCGGCGGCCCAATCCCCCCTCCCCCCTCTGGGGGGAGGGCTGGGGAGAGGGGTGAAAACGGGCGGGTGTGGACACCCGCCCCTACGTCCATCCATCGCCAATCCGACCCGTAGGGGCGACCGTCCACGGTCGCCCGCGGTTTCCCTCTCCCCGTGGGAGCGGTGCGCCGACGGGGATGGGTGAGGGTTGCCTCAATAAAATCGGCGGGGATGGAATCCCCGCCCTACGTATACCACGTTGCGACGGGCGGGTCAGGAGACCCGCCCCTACGGGTGGTGTGCGATTATTGCGTGCCTTCGTAGGGGCCGACCGACGGCGCGCCGGTTAGGTCGGCCCGCGTTTATTACGGGTGAGGGGTGAAACAACCCCCTCCCCCTCTGGGGGGAAGCGCGCTTACGGGCTGGGGTGAGGGGTTAAAACGGCGGGGACTAAAGTCCCCGCCCTACATCATCGTAACCGGGGGTGAGGGTCGAGGCAGGGAATGTCAACAAACCTCGGCGGCCCGGCCCCCCTCTCCCTCCGGGAGAGGGGATGGGGGTGAGGGCCACCATATAAAAACGGCGGGGACTAAACTCCCCGCC
>JAPLSK010000265.1 GCA_026398675.1 bacterium
ACCTGCTCGTGATCCGCCGTCTCCAGTTTCTTGAAGACTTCCATCGTACCCTCGGATGGAATGGCAAGGGGCTTAAGCCCCTTGTCTGAGCCGTGCGGGCGGATCAGGCCGCCTTCTTGAACATCCGGTACCAGCCGATGACGAAGGGCGCGGCGATGAAGATCGAGGAGTACGTGCCCACGATGATGCCGATGGTCAGGGCCAGGGCAAAGTCGTGGATGACGCTGCCCCCGAAGAGGACGAGCACCAGGGTCACGATCAGGGTCGTCCCCGAGGTGAGTATCGTGCGCGACAGGGTCTCGTTGATGGCTTTGTTGATGATCTCCTCCAGCGTCCTGCGCCGCAGGAGCTTGCGGTCCTCGCGGATGCGGTCGAAGACGACGATGGTGTCGTTCAAGGAGTAGCCGATCAGGGTCAGAATGGCGGCGATGATGGCGAGGTTGATCTCCTTGCCCAACAGGGAGAAGATGCCCAGGGTCACGAACACGTCGTGGAACAGGGCGATGATGGCCCCCAAGGCGAAGACGAACTCGAAGCGCAGGGAGATGTACAACAGGAGCCCGATCATGGCGGCGATGACCGAGTAGATGGCCGCGGTACCCAGCTCCAGGCCCACCTTGGGGCCGATGACGTTCACGCCCTGGATCTCGAAACCGGAAAGGTAGCTCCCGGCGAGGAGCCGATTCACGGCCTCGGAGTCGAGCCCCGCGTCCCGGGCCAGCTGCTCGACCTCGGCGGTGTCCCCGAGGAGGCGCATGGTCTGGATGCCGCCCAGGTTCCGGGCCCCGGCGAACGCATCGGCAAGGAGCCCGGCGTTTTCGATGCCCATGAGGGGCTCGAGGAGCTTCGCGTAATCCGAGCGGGAGTTGGGGGCGTTGAGGTTCACCAGGCCGGCGGTGGACCCCCCGGCGGGCAGCCCCACCGGTGGGCGCAGCTCGGAGAGAACCTCGCTGATGCTGGTGTGGGTCGTCCGCTCGATCATCCGCTCGATGGTGGTGGCCAACACCCGCGCGTCGGCGGTGTTGAGGGCGGGCCTCGTCTCCACGCCGACGGTCACCGCGAAGGGGTTCTCATCGAGATCGAAGTTCTCCTTGAAGAAACCCAGGTACTCCGCGGGGAAGCCATCTATCTGGGTGAGCTCGTCGAAGGAGGTGAAGTGCCCGACGGTATCCCGCCGGTGGACGATGGCGGCGGCCAGGGCCTCCCCCGTGTTCGCCACCTTGTTGCGGATGACCACCTCGTCCGCGGCGGTACCCTGGGTATAGACGTCCATGTCGAGGCCGCCGCGGATTTTCGTCAGGTCATCGGTAGAGATGGCCTCGGCGAACTTGACCTGGACCCGCACGCCGCCGGTGAAGTCAATGCCGAGGTTGAACCCCCCATTGATGATGAAGCTGACGATGCCCGCCAGGATGACCAACCCGGAGGCGAGGAAGGCGATTCTCCGCCGGCCGATGAAATCGAAATGGGCGTCGGTGAAAATCTGCAAGTTCAACCCCCTTGCCTTTCAAGGCGTCCGTTCGGGGCGGTGCCGAGGGGTGGGAACAAGGGGTTTTGCCGAAGGCATAGCTCGCTTCGCTCGGTTAAACCCCTTGCCTTTCCCCTTGTCTCAACAAAAAACCGCGCTCGCCGGCCGATCTAGATGGAAAGCTTCGTCAGGTGCCGGCGACGTATGCGGAAGTCGAATATCGCCCGGGTCACGAGGATCGCGGTGAACATGCTGGCCAGGATGCCGATGGCCAGCGTGACCGCGAAGCCCCGGATAGCCCCCGTGCCCAGGACGTAAAGCACACCGGCGGTGATGAGTGTGGTGATGTTGGAGTCGAAGATGGTGATGAAGGCCTTGTCGTATCCGACGTTGATGGCCGTGGCCACCGCCACCGCGGGCTTGGTCGCGCCCGACTCGCCCAGCCGCACGCCCTTGCGCAGCTCCTCGCGGATGCGCTCGAAGATGAGCACGTTGGCGTCCACGGCCATGCCGATGGTGAGGATGATGCCGGCGATGCCGGGCAGGGTGAGGGTGGCGCCAAAAATGGCCAGCGCGGCGATGATGATGATCATGTTGAACAAGAGGGCCACGACGGAGATAACGCCGGAGAAACGATACCAGAAGATCATGAAGCCCATCACCAGCACGAGCCCCACGAGGGCCGCCGTCACGCCGTACTTGATCGAGTCCGAGCCCAGACTCGGCCCGATGGTGTCCTCCATGACCACGTTCAAGGCCACCGGCAGGGCCCCGTTGCGCAGGTTGATCGCCAGATCCTTGGCCCGATCCACGGTGAAGTTGCCCCGGATGATGCCCTCGCCGGGAATCTCCTCCTCGATGACCGGGGCCGAGATGACCTCGTCGTCCAGGATGATGGCCAGCTGACTTCCCACGTGGGTGCCGGTGACCTCCCGGAAGGCCTCGGCGCCGGTGTAGTTGAAGGAGAAGCTCACGGCGGGCAGGCCCTGCTGGCTCTCGCGGGTGTACTGGGCATCGGTCAGGTCGGAGCCCTTGATCGGGCGGCGGGCGTCCAGGAGGTAGATCTGATAGTAGCTCTCCACGGGGGAGCCGTACGCGTCGGTCAGGCTCTGCGCTATCTCGTTCTCGTAGTCCGCGGAGTTCTTGTCCAGCCGCTGCTCCACCGAAAGGGCCAGCCGGAAGCCGGGGTATTCGGAGACCAGCCCCCGGTCGTTGATCAGCTTGTCCAGCCCGTTCCTCATGGAAGCGGGGGCGTAGATGCCGTGCCCGAGGTTGTAGACGTTGGACAGGACCGATCGGTAGACGGGGTAGCCGGAGGCCTTGGACAGAATCTTCTCCAGCCGGCCCTCGGAGTCCACCAGCATGAACTCGAGCACCGCCCGCTCCCCGATGAGCTTCTTGGCCCGTTCCGTGTCGTTGATACCCGGCAGCCGGACGACGATGCCCGAGTCGCCTATCTGCTCCACCTCGGGCTCGGCCACGCCGAACTCGTCCACCCGGCGGCGGATGATCTCCAGGACGGTGTCCAGCGTGACCTGCTCGTCGCCGGGGGGCACGTTGGACATATCCGCCTCGTAGCGCATCACCATGCCGCCCGAGAGGTCCAGGCCCAGCTTGACCTTGTCCACGGGCATCCATTGGGACACCTCGGGGGGCAGGCTGTCCAGGACGCCGGTGGTCGGCAGGGCGAAGGCCAGGGCGAAGGCGAAGACCAGCCAAGCGATGAGTCCGTAGAACCGGCGCTTTCTCGCCATTTACGCTCCTCGCGGGTGAGTGGCGACCGATGGGTTACCGCAATTCTTTGGAGCTTCCGCAGCTCTCAGCTCAAACACGTTCGGCTCCCGGAACGGGCAGAGGGATTCTAGATAATACCGGCTAAATGGCCTACCGACCGTCGCTCACTCCCAGCTCCAGGCAGGCGGTCGCTTCCAATTCCGGGGGACTCGTCAGCCCGGCGGCCAGCAGAAAAAATCCCCGGGCGGCCACCATGGCCGCGTTGTCCATCGCGTACTCGAGGGGGGCGAAGCGGACCTCGACTCCCTCGTCTTCGGCCCGTCGGGACAGCATTTCGCGCAGGCCCCGATTGGCCGCCACCCCGCCTCCGACGACCAGCTTTTTCAGAGAAATTTCCCGGCAGGCGGCCAGCGCCTTTTCGGTGAGGGTCTCGACGACCGCGGCCTGAAAACCCGCCGCGACCCCCGCCCTCCGCTCCTCCAACCGACCCGCCCCTTCCAGCTCGGCCACCCGTCGCGCCACGGCGGTCTTGAGCCCCGAGAAGCTGAAATCGAGCCCCTCGGGCAGCGGCCGGGTGAACGGCTCCGGCTCGCTCTCGCAGGTGGCGGCCAGCTCGTCGAGAACCGCTCCCGCCGGGTAGGGGATGCCCAGCAGGCGCCCCACCTTGTCGTAGGCCTCGCCCGCGGCGTCGTCCAGCGTCTCCCCCAGCAACCTGAACCGAAGCAGACCCCTCCCCCCCCCTCTCCCGGCCCAACTTCGTAGTTCAGCCCCACCAGGAGCGCGCCGGTGAGCCCCGGGCCGTAGGTGGCGGCCACGCCGCCCAGGTCGTCGTAAGTCACCCCGGCGACCGAGAGCGCGTCGCGGACCACGGGCAGAATCCTCGCCGCGTGGTTCCGCCCGGCCAGCTCGGGGACCACCCCGCCGTACCGGGAGAAGAAGGCGGCCTGGGAGCTGACGACGTCGGACAGAACCCGGCGCCCGTCCTCCACGACGGCGGCCGCCGTCTCATCGCACGAGGTCTCCAGGCCCAGAACCAGCAGCGCGCCACCTCACTTCGGAGGAGCGGATTTTAGCACACGCCCCGCCCCACGGCAAGCTCATCGGTTCACCCGCCGGATGAGCACCAGTCCCGCCAGACCGAAGAGGATGTTCGGCAGGAAGGCGGCGACGAAGGGAGAGATGACGCCGCGCTGGCCGAAGGCCCGGCCCACGGCGATGAATCCCCATAAAATGAAGCCCAGAAGCACCGCCATCCCGAACCCCAGGGCGGTACCCGACCGGGCGGTGCGGATGGCCAGCGGCGCCCCGATGAGAATCACGATCAGGTTCGCCAAAGGGACGCTTACCTTCAGGTCCAGCTCCACCCGCTCCTTGGCCGGGTCCTTGCCGGCCCGCTCCATCCGCTCGATGTGGGCGGAAAGCTCGCCGTAGGTCATGTCCTCCGGCGTCCGCGCCTCGATGGCGAACTCCCCCGGCGCCTCGGTTATCGGCACCACCATCTCCTCCACGTCAACGAGCGTCAGCTCCTGGCCCTCGGGGCCGAAGGTGCGCACCTCGCAGTCGTAGAAGTGCCACTCACCGTCCAGATACTCGCCCACCGCGGCGTCCACCCGCTCCACGGCGAGCTCCGGGGTCTCGGGGTCGAAGCTGATGAGCGTCGGCCGGCTCATCCGACCGTTGTAGGCGTCCATCTGCCCCGTGTAGAGGATGAGGTTTCCCGAGAGCGACGTCGAGTAGTCGGTGACCTTCATCATCGCCTCGCGGTCCAGCCCGTCGAAGACCCACTTTTTGATGGCCACGCAGCGCTCGTTGGCGTAGGGCACCACCGTCTCGCCGAAGACCCACACCCCGACGCCGATGAGCGTCCCCAGGACGACGAGGGGCGCGAAGACCCGGTACAAAGACACGCCGCTCGCCTTCATCGCCGTTATCTCCGACCCCTTCCCCAGGATGCTGATGCAGAAGAGCACCCCCAAAAGCACCGCGATGGGGTTGACCCACTTGACGACGAAGGGGATCATGTAGAGGTAGTAGCTGGCGATGGTGCCGACATCGGTCCCCTTCTGGAGGAACTTGCCCACCGTCTCGATGAAGTTGACGACGAGGTAGATGGCGACGAAGGCCGCCAGCGCGTACAGGTAGTAGCGCAGGAAGTGGCCGGCGATGTAGCGGTCGAGGGTCCGTCCGAGCATGGGCCTTGAAGAAGAGGTTACACGGAGAGGATACCTGTTTCCGCGCTCCGGGGCAAGGACCTCCCTTGACCGCGGGGCCCCGCTTGGGTATAGTACTCACGCGACACGGACATCCCCCTCCAAGGACGGCGGTCATGGGCGTCATCAAGGGCAAGCTGAAGGGCAAGGGCAAGCGGGTGGCCGTCATCGCCTCGCGCTTCAACGAGTTCATCACCCTGCGCCTCCTGGGCGCGTGCCTGGACACCCTCCACCGCCACGAGGTGGAGGCCGACGACATAGACGTCATCTGGTGCCCGGGGGCCTGGGAGATTCCGGCGGTGGCGAAGCGGGTGGCTCCGAAGTACGACGCCACCATCTGTCTCGGCGCCGTCATCCGGGGCGGAACGCCCCACTTCAACTACATCGCCGCCGAGGTCGCCAAGGGCATCGCCCAGGTGGGCCTGTCCTGCGAGAAGCCGGTGGTCTTCGGCGTTTTGACCACGGACACCATCGAGCAGGCCATCGAGCGGGCGGGGGCCAAGGCGGGGAACAAGGGTGACGACGCGGCCCTGGCCGCGCTGGAATTGATGGACCTCTACGGCCAACTGAAATAATCCCCTCCCCCCCCTCTGGGGGGAGGGTTAGGGAGAGGGGTAATGTAGGGCGGGGATTCCCATCCCCGCCGTTTGTATGGGTCGAAATGGGAGCCGTTGATTTTCGCTGCTTTCTACCCTCACCCCGGCCCTCTCCCTTAAAGGGAGAGGGGGACGCAACCCCGACCCTCACCCCCGGTTGCGCCGACGTAGGGCGGCCCCTCCGCGGGCCGCGCGTTTTCTACGTTCCCGACCCCGACCCTCGTCCCCGACCCGTAGGCGCGCCTCTCCCTGGGAGGGCGAGGGGACCGGCCCTCACCCCCGGTTGCGCCGACGTAGGGCGGCCCTTC
>JAPLSK010000266.1 GCA_026398675.1 bacterium
ACGAGGTCATCCGCCACGCCCACGGCCTCGGCTTCGCCCCCCTGGTCCTCAACACCGACCTCATGCAGATGCGCCAGCACGAAGTCCTTTTGGATTATGTGGATCAGCTCATCGTCTCGTTGGATTCCACGGACCCCGCGGTCTGGGACTCCATCGTCGGCGTCAAAGGCGCCTGCGACCGGGTGATGGGCAACCTTCGGCACTACGCCAAGGCCCAGGACGAAAAGGGCTTCCAGATAAACATCAACGCCGTGATTCTCCCCGACCACCTGGACCAGGTTTTGCCGCTTCTGGACTTCGCCGCCGAGATCGGGGTCAGCTTCAACGCCGTGCCGCGGGTGGACGGCTTCGAGCCCAACCCCGAGCTCGTCGGCAACCCCGAGTACCGGGCGCTCATAGACGAGCTCATCCGCCGCAAGGCTCAAGGCTACCCCGTCCTCAACACCACCCTCTACCTCGAGCGGGTGCGCGACTTCCTCCCCTACCGATGCTACGCCACGGTCACGCCCAAGGTGGGGCCGCTGGGCCAGGTCTTCTACCCCTGCACGAAGATGCAATGGGTGGCGGGGAACCTTTTGGAGGAACCCAGCCTGTGGGCCGTCCTCCAGCGGGCCTACCGCGAGGCGCCGCGGCACCACTGCGGCCGCCTCTGCTATATGAGCTGCTACATGGAGCCTATCCACTACATCGAGCACCCCATCAGTTTCCTCGCCGAGGGTCACCTCCGGCGGCTCGTCGGCCGTCGCAACGGACTGGCCGCCACGGCCTGATTCGGTCACTATCTTTCGAGAAAGTCCCGAGAGGGGCTTTTTTATTGGTGGCGGCGCGGGTTCGTGGTGATAAAACGGCGGGGACTGAAGTCCACGCCCTACGTTCCCTCCTCTCCACGTGGGAGCGGCGAGCTGACTGGCTGGGGTGAGGGTTGTTGCATGTCCCCTCTCCCCTCTGGGGAGAGGGTTAGGGTGAGGGGTGAAAGCGGGCGGGTGTGGACACCCGCCCCTACGTTTCCCTCTCCCTGTGGGAGCGGCGCGCCGACGGGATTAAGGGTGAGGGCTACCGCATGTCCCCTCTCCCTTTTAGGGAGAGGGTTAGGGTGAGGGTCGAGGCGAAAAAACTGCGGGGATCGAATCCCCGCCCTACATTTGTAGTGGATAACCCTAGAAACCTGGCAGGGGCACCGGGGTCAGGCAGAGCAGGAAGAGGAGAATCGCCCCGCAGGCGCCCAACGTGCGGCCCCTGCCCGGCGGAGTGATGTCGTCCAGGGGCGCCGGTCTCTTCCGGGCGATGAAGAAGAGGACCCCGACCCACAACAGCCACCCGGGCCAGAATAGGGCGAAAAATATTAGGACGACCACGATAAGGCTCCCCAGCGGTTTGTACGCCCGGCGCAGTCCGGCGAAGACGATGTGGCCGCCGTCCAGTTGCCCCACGGGGACCAGGTTGAGCGCGGTCACGAGGAACCCCAGCCAGCCGGCGAAGGCCACGGGGTGCAGGAGGAGGACCTCGTCCGAGGCCAGCGGCCCCACTACGGCGAGCTGGAGCAGCTTGAATATGGGCGGCATGTTCACCAGAAGGGACGTCGCGGGCTCGTCGAAGAAGCGCATGGTGATGATACCCGGCTGGCCGTAAATCAGCTCGAACTCGGGCCAGGAAAGCGGCACCGCCGCACGGGGGTCGAGCTGTATGACCTCCGAGAGGGTCAGGCCGATGACGGTGACGATTACCGCCGCGACGACCCCGGCCAGGGGGCCGGCGATTCCGATGTCAAAGAGGGCTCGGCGGTCGGGCACCGGCGAGCGCATGCGGATGACCGCCCCCGCCGTCCCCAGGAGTGGATTCGGGACGGGCAGGAGCAGGGGAAGGGTAGCGCTGACCCCGTGGCGCCGGGCGGCGATGTAGTGCCCAAACTCGTGGGCCAGGAGAATGCCGAGGAGGGAAACGGCGAAGGGGAGCCCCAGATACCACTGGTCGGGATGCGCGAGGATGTCCACCCCGGCGTGCATCCCGCCGGCCCAGAGCACCGTCAGGACCGTCAGAACGGCGAAGATGAGCTGCGCCCGCCGGTTGAAGCCGCGGCCGCCGCGCTTGGTCCCGATTTTCACGCTTGCGGCCTCGGCCGTGCCGGAGACCCGCGCCGTGTAGCCCAGGGAATCGCACGTTTCTATGATTCCCTGAATCGCCTTTTTCGGCTCCCCACTAAGCTCGCCGATGTAGTGGATAAGACGGGCGTCGTAGTGCTTTTGGAGAATCTCGATATACGGGGCCAAACGGGGGGCGAGCTGGGCGGAGGCCAGCGCAAAGGCCTCCAGCTCGCGCCGGAGGTTCCGCGGCGGTTTCTTTTGGAAGAGGGACGAAAAGAGACTCATCGTTGGTGAATCCGATAAGTAGTGGTCAAAATGGAATCGGTGTCATTCCTTACTCACCGGCGTCCGCCAGGCTCCGGCGGTCGAGGTGGGCCTGGAGGATGAGCGCCGCGGCCACGGCGTCCACGTTTTTCCTTGCCGCCCGCTCGTCGAGACCGGCTTCGCGCAGCGCGCCCTCCGCCGCCTTCGTGGTGTACCGCTCGTCGAGGAGGTGAATCGGCAGGTCCAGGTGGGATTCCAAACCGGCGAGGAACGCCTCGACGGCCGCGGCCGCCTTGCCCCGGGTGCCGTCCTCCTTCAGCGGCAGACCGAGGACGACCTCGTCCACCCCCGCCTCGACGGCCAGAAGGCAGATGCGGCGCACATCGGCCTGCGGGCTCCGGCGCTCCAAGACGCCGCGGGGTCGGGCGATTTTCCCCTGCGGGTCCGACAGCGCCAGGCCGATGCGTTTCACGCCGAAATCAATCCC
>JAPLSK010000267.1 GCA_026398675.1 bacterium
TAACCACGGACTGAACCGACACGAGGGCGCCGACGGCCGCGAAGGGGCGGACGAGGACCTTGACCACAGACTGACTCGCCACGAAGGGTGCTCATGGCTGAGAAGAACCAAGAACTGATACGAACCGGGATCGTCGCCGACGGCGACCGGCTGGAGGAGCTCCTCGACGACCTGGTGGAGCGGGTGGCGCGGGAGTACGCCGAAGAGCCGGACCTCGCCGTGGTCGGGGTGCGCGCCGGCGGAGAGAGGCTCGCCCACCTCCTGGCCGAAAGGCTCACCGAGCTGAAGGGGACCCCGGTGCCCCTGGGGTTCGTGGACATCACCCTCTACCGGGACGACATCCACCGGTTGGGCTATCTGCCCCAGGTGGGCGCCACCGAAATTGACTTCCCCCTCGACGACGTGGTGGTGCTCCTGGCCGATGACGTCCTCTTCACGGGCCGGACCGTCCGGGCCGCCATAGACGAGCTCATAGACTTCGGCCGCCCCAAGGCGATACGCCTCGTCGTCGTCGCCGAGCGGCCGGGGAGGGAGCTTCCCCTCCAGCCGGACTACGTGGGCCTCCACGTTACACCCGCCCCGGGAGAGCTGGTCCTGGTGCGGCTGGACGACCCCGAACCGGGCGTGTTTCTCTACCGGCGCTGACCAGCCAGGCAAGGGGTTTTGCCAGAGGCATAGCTCGCTTCGCTCGGTTAAACCCCTTGTCTCCTCAATACGGGTGGCGTAAGATGCTCAAGAGTAAAGACCTGTTGGGTATCCGCGAGCTCGAGGTCGGCGAGATCGAGCTCATTCTCGACCAGACGGCCAAGCTGGAGGAGGTCTCCAACCGGGCGGTGAAGAAACTGCCCGCCCTGCGCGGCAAGATTGTCGCCAACCTCTTCTACACCCCCTCCACCCGGACGCGCATCTCTTTCGAGAGGGCCTGCAAAGCCCTTTCCGCCGATTTGATCAACATCGGCCAGCTCCCCAGCGCCCTGGGCGAGACCCTCACCGACACCGCCCTGACCCTCCAGGCCATGGGGGTGGACATCATCGTCGTGCGGCATCACCTGGCCGGCGCGCCGGTGCAGCTCGCGCGCAACATCGAGGCCAGCGTCATCAACGCCGGCGACGGGGCACACGAGCACCCGACCCAGGCCCTGGTGGACGCCTACACCATCCGCCAGTCTCGGGGGCGGATCGAGGGGCTGAAGGTCGCGCTGTTGGGCGATATCCGCCACGCCTCGGCCGTCAAGAGCGACCTTTATTGCCTGGTCAAGCTGGGGGCCCAGGTCGCCGTGGGCGCCCCCAGCACCATGATTCCCGAGGGGCTCTCCGAGTTCGGCTGCCAGGTTTTCCACACCGTCGAGGAGGCGGTGGACTCGGCCGACGTCATCATCACCACCCGTGTCAGCCTGGACTACGGCAACGACAAGCTCCTGCCCAGCCTCCGTGAATACTCACGCTTCTACAGCTTGAACTCCGAGCGGCTCGCGCTGGCCAAGCCCGACGTGATGATCCTGCACTCCGGGGCCATCAACCGCGGGGTGGAGATCACCTCCACCGTGGCCGAGCGCGCCCGTCCCCATCTCCAGCGTCAGATCGCCGCCGGGGTCACCGTCCGCATGGCGGTGCTCTACCTGTTGGCGATGGGGAGGGGGGTGTCATGAAGTCGCTGCTCTTGAAAGGCGGGCGGGTTCTGGACCCGGCCAACGATCTGGACTCACCGGCCGACCTCTTGATGGAAAAGGGCCGCGTCACCAAGGTGGGCCGGGACGTCACGGCCAAGGGAGCGGAGGTCCTCGACTGTTCCGGCCTTCTCGTCACGCCGGGGCTCCTGGACACCAAGGTCCACTTGAACGAGCCCGGCCGCGAGGATCGGGAAACCATCGCCACCGGCACCCGCGCCGCCGTCCTGGGGGGCTACACCGCCGTCGCCTGCCGCAGCACGCGGGAGATGGTGATGGACAACCAGACGGTGGTGCAGTTCATCCGCCGCCGGGCCGCCCGGGACGGCGTTGTGCGGGTTTATCCCATCGGCGCCGTGACCAAGCGCATGGCGGGAGAGGAGCTGGCCGAGCTGGGCGAGCTGGCCGCCGCCGGGGCGCTGGCCGTTTCCGACGACGACCACCCCGTGGCCGACGCCGCCGTCATGCGCCGCGCCCTCATCTACGCGCGGATGTTCGATCTCCCCGTCCTCAGTTTCCCCCTGGACCCGGAACTAGCCGCCGACGGGGTGATGCACGAGGGGCGGACGAGCACCGAGCTCGGTCTTCCCGGCGTCCCCTCGGTGGCCGAAGAGGTTATCGCCGCCCGAGAACTCATCTTCGCCGATTCCCTGGGGTGTCCCGTCCACCTAAGCCCCGTCTCCAGCGCAGACACGGTGGGCATTCTCCGGTACGCCCGGGAGCGCGGCGTCCCCCTTAGCGCCGAGGTGACGCCCCACAACCTGCTCCTGACCGACGCCGCCTGCGAGGGCTACGACACGAACGCCAAAGTTTCCCCTCCCCTGAGGACCGAGGCTGACCGGAGGGTTCTGGTCGGCGCCGTGGCCGACGGGACTATTTCCGTCATCGCCAGCGACCACTCCCCCTGCACCGTGGCCGAGAAGCAGACCGAGTTCGCCCGGGCCGCCGACGGCATAGCCGGCCTCGAGACGGCCTTCGCCGCCCTCTACACCGGACTGGTCCTCACCGGCGAGCTTCCCCTGGAGCGCCTCATCCGGGCCATGACCACCGCGCCGGCCAAGGTTCTGGGCCTTGCCCTCGGCTCCCTGACCCCGGGCTACCCCGCCGACGTGACCGTCTGGGACCTGGAGCGAGAGTGGACGGTGGACGTGGAGCATTTCGCCAGCAAGGGGCGCAACAACCCCTTCCACGGAACGCGGCTGAAGGGCAGATCCGTGGTGGTTATCGTGGGCGGCCGCTTAGTGGTCCGAGACGGCGAACTGATAGACTGACGGTCGGGCGCCCTCCCATCCTCCATCCTTGCGGTGGAGCGTTTTTTATGCGAATATCGGCTTGGAGAAATGCCGGAGTTCAAAAGGGGAGTTTTGATGCGGGTTTTCCTGATAGTCTTCATCCTCCTTGTCTTCGGGGCTTCGGCCAACGTTCCACCGACGCTGGACCCCTACTTCGATGCCGGTGCCCTGGATGCGGCGGCCAAGGCCACCGCCGCGGCGAAGGCCGTCCAGCGCGGCGAACCGAAACCGGCGGGCGCGGGTTTCGACCAGGAAAACCTGGATCTCTGCCTGACCCTGGAGTATTTCAGCGACATCGCGCCCGTGTGGTGCACCCTGGATGGAACCGCCGCCTGGACGCTGAAATCCACCGAAAGCGGCCTCCACGTCGTCGAGATGGAGCTGGCCGAGGAGCTTGCCGTAAGCGCCGTCCTCCAGGATCAGCTGCCCCTCGATTTTGAGCGCAACGGGGACAACCTTACCATTACCCTCGACCGGGCCTACAACATCGGGGAGATATTCACGATCGTCATAGAGTACTCCGGCATACCCCCCTACGGCATGTACGCCGATTCGGCCAACGGCGGCCTCATCCACACCTTCACCGAGCCCTACGATGCCAGCGGCTGGTTCCCCTGCTACGACGCCCCCGACGACCGGTTCACCTGCAACCAGAGCTACACCGTACGGGACGACTGGCTGGTGGCCTCCAACGGCGTGCTGGCTTCCACTGTTGACAACGGCGACGGCACGAAGACCTTCAACTGGGAGGCCGATTTCGATATACCGACCTACCTGGTGGCCATGGCCGCCAGCGACTACTACTACTTCTACGACACCTTCGACATCGGGCAGGGTCCGCAACACGTGGACAACTGGGTCTATTGGGAGCACGCCCCCGAGGCCGAGGAAGACCTCTCCATCGCCCCGGAAATGGTCGAGTTCAACTCGGGGCTCTTCGGCGACTACCACTACCCCCGCTTCGGCCACATGATCACCGAGATAGGCGGGGCCATGGAGCACACCACCACGACCACCTACTCCTCCGGTTTCATCACCGGCGACCACACCTTCGATTGGGTGATAGACCACGAGCTGGGGCACCAGTGGTTCGGCGACTGGATCACCTGCGAGACCTGGGAGAACGTCTGGCTCAACGAGGGATTCGCCAGCTACGTAGAGGCGTTCTGGGCGGAGCACATCGGCGGAGTGGAGGGGCTTCAGTATTACATGGCGGGCTTCAAGGCCCAGTACTTCAACGAGGATTCCTACTACCGCTACCCGCTCTACGACCCCGACTTTCTTTTCGGCACCACCGTGTACAAGAAGGGTGCGTGGGTGCTGCACATGCTCCGGCACCGAAGCGACGACGAGACTTTTTTGAACATGCTCCGGGATTACGTCTCCGACGACGACTCGGGCACCGTCACCACCGAGGAATTCATCGCCGTGGCCGAGAACTATTACGGCGGCCCCGGCTCCCTGGACGCCTTCTTCGACCAGTGGGTCTACAAGGCGGGCTATCCCGAGTACGACGTAGTCGTCTGGAACGAACAGACCCCCAACGGCTGGGTCTGCCATATCCAGCTTTCCCAGGTGCAGGACTCCTCCGACGGAATGACTCCCGAAGTATTCGTCACCCCGGTGGACCTCCGACTTGTCACCCTGGATGGCTCGGTGGACGTGGTTTTCGACGATGACCGGCGGGTGGACGAACAGACGTTCGCCGTGCCCGCCGCGACCGCCCGGATAATTTTCGATCCGAACGGCTGGCTCATCTATAAGCTCCTGAGCTCCGACGCGCCGGTAATCGCCCTCACCGCCGTTCCAGACGAGGACGGTGTGCTCGTCACCTGGGCGGCCGAGGGCGACGTGCTCCGCGTCGAGCTCTACCGCGAGGACGGCCTCGGCGAGGCGAAGCTGCACGACAACGGGCTCGAGCCCCGGGGACGGTTCCTCGACCGGCCCGCCTCCCCCGGCAGCTACCGCTACCGCTTGGAGACCGTCTCCGCCGACGGCTCCAGGCAGAGTTACCTTACGTCCTGGGTGGATTGGCGGGAAAGCTCGACGCCCCTGGCCATGTCCGCGCCCTGGCCCTGCCCGGCGGCTGGGGCGTTCAGCGTGGCCTTCAGCCTGCCCCGGACCGCTCAAGTGGCCCTGAATCTCTACGACCTCGCCGGTCGGCGGGTGGCCGTCGTGGCCGGGGGTGAGTACGCCGCGGGGCGCCACGAGGTCGGTTTCGATTCGACTGGGCTGCCGAGCGGCGTGTACCTCCTGAAGCTGGACACGGACTGCGGCACCCGGACTCACCGGATCGTCATCGCCCGCTGACCCGCCCGGTTTGCTCCCCGATGCCGGCGTCAATAATCCGTGGGCGGGGACATAAGGATGCGACGTTCCCGGTGGACCCGTGAAACCCCTTCCGCGACGCCCTTTCCCGGCGACGGTCCGCCGATTCACCCGCCCGAGACACTCTCGGTAAGTCAGGGAAAAGTGATTCCGTGAGATAAGGGCGTGGGATCCATCCCCCGCCCTTTCACGAAAGGCGCCCTTGCTCAAGGACGAGGATTTTTCCCGGATGCTTCTCGCGGTCGAGCGTCCGGCCCGCTACATCGGCGGCGAGTGGGGCGCTTACCGCAAGAACCCCGCGGGCCTCGTCAACGTCTGCTGGTGCTTTCCCGACACCTACGAAATTGGGATGAGCAATCTGGCGGGGCGGATAATCTACGACCGGCTCAACCGGAATCCCGACGCCGCATGCGACCGCTGTTTCCTGCCCTGGACGGACATGCAGGAGGCGCTGCGGAGCCGCGGTTTGCCGCTCTTCTCCCTGGAGCAGAGGCGCCCCCTCCACGCCTTCGACGTAGTGGCCGTGACCCTCGGCTACGAGCTCTCGTACACGAATTTCCTGAAAATGCTGGAGCTGGGGGGGATACCCCTCACCGCCGCCGAGCGCGGAGATGACGCGCCGTTGGTCATCGTCGGCGGCCCCTGCACGGTCAACCCCGAGCCGCTGGCGGACTTCGTGGATGTCGCTTTCGTGGGGGAGACGGAGGAGTTCCTCCCGGAGCTGGTCCGGGCGGTGGCGGGCGCCAGGAGCGATACCGGGTTCGACAAGCGGGCCGCCCTCGAGGAGCTCAGCCGCTGCGCCGGGGCCTACCTGCCGGACAGGATCCATCTCATTACCGAGGACGCCACCGGCCAACTCGTCCCCGCGCCGGACTCCCCAGCGGTAGATAGGCGCCTGAGCGGCCTCGACCCGTACATCGAGAGCCCCCTGGTTCCCGGAACCGACATCGTCCACGACCGGGTCACCCTGGAGGTGATGCGCGGCTGCACGGGTGGCTGCCGCTTCTGCCAGGCGGGGATGATCTACCGCCCCGTCCGCTCCTTGGAGGCCGACGAGGTTTTTGGCGAGCTGGTGCGCCAGCTTCGGCTCACCGGCTACGACGAGGCCAACGTCTCCAGCCTCTCGTCCACGGATTGGCGGGGGCTCGCCCGGCTGGTGGAGCGGGTGCTGACCGAGCTCGGACACCGAGGGCCCTCGATCAGCTTCCCCAGCCTGCGGGTAGGCGAGGCGGTCATCCGGCTCGAGTGGCTCCTGTCCGGCCGGAGGATGGGCTCGCTGACCATCGCTCCCGAGGCCGGAAGCGAGCGGCTCCGGGATGTCATCAACAAGCCCCACTTCACCAACGACGATGTGGTGGGGCTGGCCCGGCGGATTTTCGAGACGGGCTTCACCACACTCAAGCTCTACTTCATGTTCGGGCTGCCCACGGAGACCGGGGAGGACTTGGCGGCCCTGGTCGAGCTATCGCGGCGCTGCGCGGAGGTGACGGCCAAGAAACAGGTGGTCAACGTCGCCCTCTCCCCCTTCATCCCGAAGCCCCACACCCCCTTCCAGTGGGCCGCCCAGCCGTCGCTGGCGGAGTTGGAGGAGACGCTGGCCCGCCTGCAGGGCGATTTGCGGCACCGGAAGATAAATATCAAGTGGAACAGCCCTCGGATGGCTTTAGTAGAGGCCGCCCTGGCCCGGGGGGACCGGCGTGAGGGTCGGGCATTACTGGAAGCTCACAAGCGGGGGGCGGTGTTCGACGCCTGGGACGACTTCTTCAACATCGAGCGCTGGCGCGAGTCCTTCGCCGCGGCTGCGTTGAGCCTGGAGGAGTACGCCAACCGGGAGCTTCCGCTCGACGCCCGCCTGCCTTGGGACGCGGTGAACAACCTGGTCCATAAAACCTACCTCGTGGATGAGCGCGCACGGGCGATGGAGGGTAAGACGACACAGGATTGCCGCCGGTCCGGGTGCAACGTGTGCGGGGTGGAGCCCGAGCAGTGCGAGCCCGACACCCT
>JAPLSK010000268.1 GCA_026398675.1 bacterium
CACGCTCCATGCCCGCCGCCGCCCGGCTCAGACGGTCCAGAAGCCTCTCCGGCGGCTCCGGGATGGGGTCGTCCACCTGGGCCGGCATCACCCGCCGGCCCCGCTCCTTGGAGCCCAGGGAGAAGTACCCCTCCTCCCGGCGGACCTGGAACCGCTCGCTGACAACCTCCGCCAGCTCGCCGGAGAGGTAGGCCCGCCCGGCGGGTGTGTGGGCCAGGAGACGGAGCGCCTCCTCCACCGCCTGTCCCGCCGGCAGCGCCAGATACCGTCCCAGCGCCTCCAGGATGAAGAGGCCCCCCTTCCCCCCGGCGATGGCCACCCGGGGCGGGGAGTCCAGCTCCTCGATGAGCTGCTCGGTCGTCAGGCAGGCGCGGAAGATGTGGGCGTCGCTGCCCGTCTCGGGGAAAAAGGCGACCAGCACCCCGCCGCCCCAGGCCAGAAGGTGTCCCGAGTACTCCTCCAGGGCGGCCAGGAGGAGCTCGGCCACCGCGGCGTCGGTCTCGTAGGCGTCGTCGGCCGGGGCGCAGACCAGCGCCGTTCCGGGCTCCAGGAGGACCGGCCCGTCGCCCTCGGCGGTGAGGGTCCAGCGCAGCGGCCAGGCCCGGGCCAGGGTGTGGTACCGGCGCTCCAGCGTCCCCAGCTCGCCGAGGAGGTCGTCTATCCGGGCGGCCTCGGAAAGGGCGTAGCGGGCCAGCCCCGGGGTGATGAAGCGCTCGAGCTCGCGGCGGAGGTCTTCCATGCGTCTATTTGGTCCGCTGTTTGGTAGATGCCTGTCCGACTGAATCATACCCGTCGAAGAATGGTCAAACCGGCGTCGGCGTTCGGCCGGAAGCCGGGGGCGTTTTACAGCAGCTTCTTGCCGCCCAGGCCGGGGTCCAGGTGCGGCCCGGCGTAACCCTCGCCGTCCACGGCGGGGGGTGTGCGGTCGGGATCCTCCACTCCGGGGAGGCGGGGCGCCCGCGGCGGCCTTCCCGAATCCGCCGGTCGCCGTCCCTGAATGAGGACCCGCGTGTAAAGCTCGATGTAGCCCTCGGTCATCGCCTCCAGGCTGTGATTTTCGCGGATGTGACGCGAGGCGGCGTCGGTCATGGCCCGGGTCCGGGCGGGGTCGTCCAGGAGTTTTCCGATTTTTTCACCGAGCGCCCGGTCGGAGTATTCGAAAATTAAAAGCCCCCGCGCCTCGGGCGGCAGAATCTCCACGCAGCCGCCCTGGGCCAGCCCCACCGCCGGGACGCCCAGCGCCAGCGGCTCGGCCATACCCCGGTTGAAGCTCTCGCCGCGCCCGACGGCCACCGCCAGGTCGCAGGCGGCGTACACCGGCCGCGGGTCGGAGATTTTCCCCAGGAACCGGACCCGATCGCCCGTGCCCAGCTCCCGGGCCAGGTCCCGTAGGTGCTCCTCGTGGTATCCCGCCCCGGCCAGGAGCACGATTGCGTCGGGAATCCGCGCCGCGGCGCGCAGCAGGTGGTCCAGCCCCTTGCGGTGCCCCAGTCGGCCCACGTAGCCCAGCACCGGCCCCCCCGGCCCGAGGCCGAGCCCCCGCCGGGCATCTTCCTTCTCAAAAAGCCCCGGCCGGAACCGCTCCGTATCCAGGCCGTTGGGCACCAGGGCCACGCGGCTGGGGTGGACGCGGTCCACGTCCAGCACGTAGTCGCGGACCCGGCGCGAGACACAGGCGTAGCCGCCCATGAAGGGCGAGGTGAGCCGGGTCAGCCGTTTTTCCCAAGGTGAGTCGAAGCCGTAGCGGTGGAAGGTGACGAAGGCCGGTCGCCCGGACGCGAGGCCGGCGATCCAGGTCGGGATGCGGTTTGGGTGGCCGTGGAGGGCGGTGGCGCCTATCCTTCGTGCCAGGCGCGCCAGCTTGAGCCCCAGCGCCAGGGCCGAATCGCCCGGTCCGCCGACGAGGTGCAGCTCCACGCCGCGCTCGTCGAAGTACGCCCGGCCGGGGCCGTCGCCGGTGAGGCTGGCCGCGGCGCAGGGGAATCCACGTTCCTTCAGGCGGGCGCACACCTCCGCCGTGCCCCGGTGGGGGCCCGAGAGCAGCAGGTCCTCGAGGTAGTGGAGGATGAGCATGGGGTGCGTGTCGGTGGATTACGGGGTCAAGTATAAATAAAAAGGGGGGCGCGTGGCACGGTGCGCCCGAATCTGTGGGGCGTGGATTGCCCCGCCGGTTGCGATGACGCAGGGGCGGACCTTTAGACCCGCCCGGTTTACCCCTCACCCCAACCCTCCCCCCAAAGGGGGGAGGGGGCCG